>CAYMGZ010000023.1:14088-15780 GCA_964390095.1 uncultured Lachnospiraceae bacterium
AGAACCAATAAATCCCGGTTGCCGCTGATATAGAAAAATAAGCACATGGCCACAAAACAGGTGCAGCCCCACGAAATCCCATAAAAAACATATTTAATGGCTAATTTTATGTTATTCTTCATCTGAGTCCCAACCTTTCCTTGAAAATTTTACGAAAACTTCTGGAAATATAATCCGTTATCCCGTTTTTCATTACCAATTCCATTGTTCCATTCATGCTCGCCTCCACATGGTCAATCTGGCAAATATTTATAATCGTCGATTTTGAGATGCGCACAAAGTGGAAATCAAGGATATTTTCTAATTCATACAATGGTTTATCCAACAAATACCGGTTTTTCAGTTTATCATAACAGACAACATCCCTGCCTTCGGTACGTGCAAGCGAAAGATCCTCCGGCTTGATAAAATACATTTTCCTTTCCTTTGTTGCAGTCAGTGTCAGGGAATCCGTCCCTTCTTTTTCCAGCACGGAAATCATCTGTGCAACCGCCGGGGTCATTTTATCGATATGAAGGACCGCATATGGTTCTTTATATTCCGCGCTGATTTTGCATTCCACTTTCATAGGACACCCTCCTTCCCCTTCATTATAACATACCGGAAAGAAAAGCGCGTGCATTTTAAACACGAAATCCGACCTCTTGCGCACCCCATCCTGCCGTTTCCCCCCAACAGGTTGTTGTCCCCGGGAAAATATTATAAAATAGCAATAGTCCGGGAATTCCTTTCCCCGGTCATTGGGTACTGGGAGGGCATGTGCGGAACTAAAAACAGCATATGCCCGTACAGTGCCCGGTAAGGGGTTTCTGGAAGCCATGCGGACAGAAAGCCCTTTCCCCGGTCATTGGGTACTGGGAGGGGATATGCGGAACTATAAAATAGGAGGACTCCGTTATGCCACAACCAATCGTACAAGTAGAAAACCTCAACCTGTCGTATAAAAGCATACGCGCGGTGCAGGACGTTTCATTTTCGGTATCCCCCGGCGAGATCGTAGCCGTGATCGGGCAGAACGGATCCGGGAAGACCTCGACGATGGAGTGCATCGAAGGTTTACGGAAGCCGGACAGCGGGCGGATCCGGGTATTTGGAAAAGATCCGTGGCGGCAGCGCCGTGAAGTTTACAAGGAAATGGGGGTGCAGTTACAGGAGGCAGAATATCCCTCAAAAATCAGAGTGGAAGAACAATGCCAATTATTCGCGGGCTTTTACGAAAGGCCGGCAGATTGGGAATTGCTGCTGACACAGCTGGGGCTCGCCGAAAAAAGGAAAAGCCCGGTCCACAAATTGTCCGGCGGGGAAAAACAGCGCTTGTCCATCCTGCTCTCCCTGATGGGCCGCCCGAAGCTTTTGCTTCTGGATGAATTGACGACCGGACTTGACCCGGAAGTAAGGCAGAACATGTGGACCAGCTTTGAAAATATCCGTGGGGGCGGCGTGGCGGTCCTTATGGTTTCCCACTATCTCGATGAGGTGCAGGCACTAGCCGATAAAATCCTTTATCTCGAAAAAGGCAGGCAGCAATTTTTTGGGACACAGCAGGAATTTCGCGCGTATGTAAAAAAATCAGTTCCGCCGGGAGAATGGGAGGAAGGCTGCACATTGGAAAAACTTTATTTAAAGATCGCGCCAAAAACAACAGGCCTTACGATGGAGGGGATATTATGAAACGGTTCGCAGTAGTGTTAA
>CAYMGZ010000024.1:0-15667 GCA_964390095.1 uncultured Lachnospiraceae bacterium
ACCCCTTTCACATGGAAGTTTCGAGAATGAACCCGTGTGGGGTTCATTATCGAAAAGCTTTCGCTTTTTTAGTTGCATTTTTGGCATAGTTTAAGAAATCGGCAGTTCGCACGATACCGGCAGCACAATCTGTAACTGGAACATGCCGTTTTCCGCCTGGAAGCTGCAGAGGCCGCCGTGCCGTCCGGTGATTGTCTGGATGCTGCGGCACCCGTAACCATGGCCGATGCGGTCGGAGACGGGCAGGCCGTCCTGCACCTTGATTTCGCCGGCATAAGGGTTCTTAATCTCAAGCAAAAGTTTCCCGAACCGGACGGCGCAGTAAAGCCTTACCTCCCTTTTTCCTTCCTCGACCGCGCAGGTGGCATGCAGGGCATTTTCAAGGCCGTTGGAGAGGATGGAACAAAGTTCCGTGTCGGGGATGGAAAGATTCTTTGGCAGCTTCGCATCCACTGACAGGCGGACATTCATGCGCCCGGCCTTTGCCATGAAAGAAGAGCACAGCAAATTGACCAGCTCATTTTCACAAAAGGGCTGTGGTGTGGTGGATGTGATATCGCCTTGGACTTTTTTTATGTATTCCCTTGCCTGCACCGTCTGCCCCGCCGCCAAAAGGTTGTCCACCATCAGCAGGTGGTGGCGCATGTCATGCTGGTAGACCGCGATTTGGAGCCTTGATTTGCGCAGGGTGGAAATTTCCGTTTCCGCCTGCTTTAGCTGGACTGAGAACATGGAATTGGTAAACTCGATTTCGGAGCGCTTTTGTAGCTGCACGCGGTAGGCGGTCAGGAATGCCACATAGAACAGGATCAGGATGGTTGGCAGGATTTCACCCAGCATTTTACTGTATTTATATTGCATATTAGAATAAACGGTTATTACATAATTGGAGATGTAATAGAGCACCGGGAGGCTGCCAAACAGGAGCAGGGACTTAGGCGAATCCGTCATCGCGTTGTAGGCGGCGTGGGCAAAATAGCGCCATAGCAGAAGGAAGATCGGGATGATGAGGACGGTGTAGGTGATTTCACCCAAAAGCGCCTGCTCTGTAAAAATAATGATCAAAAATTTCGCGGCGCGGGGCAACTGGCAGCACAGGTAAGCGGTACATATGCTCACGAGCGCGATCCCCGCTGGCCGCTTACAGAAAAAGACTAAAAAGGCCAGCAGGGGCAGATGGACAATGACCGGGTAAAGCCGCCGGGTGGTATCGACATCCCAGAGCAGGGTGCACAAAATCTGCAGCGCCAAAAGCAAAACCCCGATGGAAAGAATCCCTGTTTTCTGCCATTGTTGTTTGTCGGCGTAGGTTATTTTCGCGCTGAGAAACAAACCATAGAAAAAGATCAGACCATAATTTATTAATTCGAGAATCTTTTGAACGTTCATTTTCTATTTTTCTTCCCTTTCTCTGTCAAATAGCAACTTCATATACGTTTTCTGGAAACTGGGGTATAAAAGCCGTGAGATGGGCAGGTTTTTCCCCGAAAAAGTACAGATACCGGCGGGGGAGAGTTCCTTGATCTGCAGCATGTTGACAATGTAGGAGCGGTGGATATGCGCGAACTCCGCACGGGAGAGCAGCGCCTCCTCGTAATCCTTCATGGAACCGGCAACTTCCCTTACCTCTCCGTCCGCCAGATTAAAGTAGAGGTGTTTTCGGTTGACTTCCACATAGGCAAGCTGTGAGAATGGTACACGGACCAGCGTAACCCCCGTTTTTAGCGTCAGCCCCTCCTCCGGTTTTTGCTCGCGCAGGGCAAGGAGGTCAAGGAGCGGGAAGAGCAATTCCGCGGTTATGGGTTTGAGCAGGTATTGGAGAGCCCTGACACTGTAGCTTTCGTAAGCAAAACTGGTTGAGGCAGTCAAAAAAACAATTTCGGCAACGGAATCAAAGAGGCGGATATCGCGGGCAGTGGCGATACCATCGATGCCGGGCATGATCACATCCAACAGATACAGGCTGAAATGCTCCTTTTTTGCCACATCGAGAAGCTCCGCCGCGCTGTGGAAAATTTTGTAGCGGAAGAAAGCATGGCGTTCCTCCTGCCACTGCCGGAACAAGGTTCTCAAAGTGTCCAGTTCATCGGTCTGGTCATCACAGACTGCAATATACATCTCTTGGTCTCCTCTCGAAAAACGTCTCAAACGCAAGACTGAAAAAACTGCATATTTTTTATTATAGTATAAAGAAAATCCTTTTTCAAGTCAACAAATTGCATTTCATTCCAAAAAAACATACATTTCGGGCACGCAGTGAGAAAGCAGGGCGAATTTTGGTATAATGATAACAGTATCATATCCCCTTCCCCGGCCATTGGTGCTGTGGGAGGACACATACGGAACTTAAATCAGTATGTGTCCGAAACAGCACCGGAAGGGAATTTCTGGGAGCCATGCGGACAGAAATCCCCTTCCCCGGCCATTGGTGCTGTGGGAGGACACATACGGAACTTAATATGGAGGAGCAAAATGAAAAAAAGGATTTTCGGTATTTTACTATGCTTGTACATGGTTGCCATCCTGCTGCCTCAGAACGTGTTTGCGGCAGGCGAGGTCAACACGGTCATTCTTACGATTGACGAACCCGCTCCCGGGGGGCGGCCTGCTGCCACGGCATCGCTGTCAGCCGGTGCGAGCACCGAGGTCAGGAAGGTGGAGTGGGAAGGCGATTTTGACGGGAACGGCTGCTTTTTGGCGGGCAAGGCCTACACCGTCCGCATCCATGTGTACATGAAAGCGGATATGGATAAGGTTTTCCCCGCAAGCGTTTCAAAAATCAACGCCAAAATCAATTCCGGCGAAAAAAAGGCCACCGTGGAGCGCGTGACGGATACCTATCTGATCGTAAGCGTTACCTATGTCGTAGGCGGGCGGGAGGCGTTCCCGAAGGTTTCAAACGAGGAGTTAAAGCCCGGTGATTACGGCACGGCGCTGGTTGACGGCACGTTTGTCCGGGCATATGGGAGCATGGATAAAAGCGGGGCGGATGTCTCGTTCACCGCGATGAAGGGCGAGGTGGTTTTCCTGGATGCCGCCTACATTCTCGGCGAAGGTGTCTGGCCGAATTGGCACCAGATTTCCTACGGCGGCAAGACGGGCTATCTGTTGGTCAATAACCCTGCGAACGGCTATACCTGCGCGTTGACGGATTTTGTAGTCGAAGGGAACCGGCCGACGGGGACCGGGAAGACAGAGGAAACCGTGAAGGAGACGGATGTTATCGCGGTTTCCGTTTTTAAAGCGGAGCCGGGGGAAATGCCGCGTCTGGGCGGCGACGATTTTAAAGTGGGCTACAGCCGCAGCGGCTGCGCGGTGGACTCCATCACCTACAGCCCGGATGCGCCATGTACGCCGTACACGCGGGTTACGGCGACCGTGACTTACAAGGCAAAGGACGGTTACATATTTGGGGAAAACTGCCAGTCTGCGGGGCAGGTGACAAAGAGCATGGAGCGCATCGACGAAAAAACGGTGGTCGTTACCTATGTCACATACGTTGGTTCCGACGGCACGGACCGCATCACAAGGGATATGTATGATTACGGCAAAGGGTTGGAGGCGGGCGGCCTTGCGGGGGAGTATTTCCCGGTTGTTGCGACCGGCACGATGTGCGCGACCGGCTCCACGAAAGCAGGGCCGGATTATGAAAAATACTACGTTTTAAAATGGCCGACGATGTGCTCGGAACGCGTCAACGGCAAAACGGTTTCCGGCCGGCGCAGAAGCGTGACGAAAAAAATCAATATCATTGACCTGCACGCCGAAAGAAGGTTTGCGGATGTGGTCGGCAACTGGTATCTGGTAAGCTGCGGAAATGCCGTCGGGTTCATACCGGCGGCCTATGTGGACGACGTGGAGCCAACCGGTTACTGGGACGGCGCGCCGGGCGCGGATCATGACAGTCTCTACAGCTTTGCAGGGGGCACCGGCACGCCGGAGGACCCGTACCTGATTGCCACGCCTGAACAGCTTGATGCGGTGCGCAAGGGGCTGACCAGAAGCTATAAGCTGATTGCCGACATTGACCTCTCGGATTGGGGCAACTGGATCCCGATCGGTGCAAGCCCGGCGTATGGCGGCGCGGATAATGCGAAATATGCCGATGCGGATAAGGGAACCGGCACGTTTACCGGCACGTTTGACGGAAACGGGCATGTGATTTCCGGCATGACCATCATTGACCACCGGGACGATTTGCATCTGGTATCCCCGGGGGCGGACAGGATCTACAGCCTGTTTGCCAAAATCAACGACCAGACTACGTTTGGCTTTGGGGGAAGGCGCTACAAAAACAAGGAGGAAGCGCGGATCAAAGATTTGGGAATTGTCAATTACACCATTGACATTTCCTACCAGAATATCAGTGAGGATTTCTCCATCTCCGTCGCCCCGCTTTTTGGGACGGGCAACGGCGTGATCGAGAACTGTTACTCGGCGGGCGGCAGCATTAAGGTTGCCTGCGGCGGCAAGGAAGGTGTCATTAAGGTCGGCGGGATTGGCGTGACAGGAGCGGATCTTTTGATCAAGGATTGTTACAATACTTCCTCGATTACCGTGACAAACCTTGGCGGGACGGTTAATATTGTGGAGGCTGCTGGGATTATTATGGCAGTGGATTATACGTGGTTTGTTAACTGCTATAACACCGGGGACATCACCCTGCCATTCGGGAAGAATGCAACCCTCTCGTCCGCTTCCGGAATCTGCAACAGCATCCGGGTGGCGGACAACCGCGGGATTATCGGCACGGAGCCGGAGATTTCGACCGCCATGTACAACTGCTATAATACGGGCAGCCTTACGGCGAGCGGGGCTTTTGGCATTGCGGGCTACACGCCGATTGAGTGCTATGTCGAAAACTGCTACAATGTCGGGAAGCTGACGGGCGACCCGGAGCAAAAGAAAAATGATACGGCAGAAATTATGTGTTCCGGCAGCGATGTATGGAAATTTGGAACGAAATATATCCACGATAACGGTGTAAAGGTCGTTTCCGGGGATATGTGGAAGAATTCAAAGAAATTAGGGCGCAAGGTGCTCAAATCAAACCCGGAGGATGCCATCAAGCTCCCGGTGGCAAAAAAGCTGCTTTACATATACGACTCCAAGCTATCCAGTATTAAAAAGCAGACTTACACGGGGAAAGCATTGACACCTGCCATTACCGTGACCTACAAGGGAAAGAAGCTGGTGGAAGGAAAGGACTATACGGTCGGCTACAGTAAGAATACCCTGCCGGGCAAGGCGGAGGTTGTGGTTTACGGCCTTGGTGCCTACAAGGGCACGATCGCAAAAACCTTTTACATCACCCCGGCCAAAATGACGGGGGTAACGGGAAGCTCTGGCAGCGCAAAAACCGTGACCTTAAAATGGACGAAGGACATCAAGGGAAACGGGTATGTCATCCAATATTCGACCGACAAGAATTTTAAGGAAAACGTGAAGGAAATAACGGTTGCAAGCCGGTACACGGCGACGAAGAAGATTTCGGGACTTACCTCGGGGAAGACCTATTATTTCCGTATCTGTGCGTATAAGACCGAAGGGATGAACGGGTCTTACAGCAAGGCGGTCGCCGTGAAGGTAAAATAAGCGCTGTCTGCCCTTTTTTTGGGCGGCGCGGATGCTTACAAATATATTTCAGCATACGCCCGGACAGCGCCCCAGAGGACTTTCTGGGAGCCATGCGGACAGAAAGCCCTCTGCCGGTTGTGGGTGGGGGGAGGGCGCATGCGGAACTTAAAAAAGGAGGATGGATTATGAGAAAGAAATTACAGTCGTTGTTGGTCGCGTCGGCGATGGTGCTGTCGCTTGCCGCATGCGGCGGGGAGAGCGAGACGGGAGGAAATCCGACCAGTGCGCCAAGCACCCCGACCGCGGTGCCACAAAACACACAGGCACCGGAAAATACGCCGACGGACGTGCCTGCGCAGGATACGCCGACGGTAGCGCCGGAACAGGGGACACCGACGGACGTGCCGGACACCGACCCAGGGCAGGATACCCCGGTGGCGGATGGGAGCTGGGCGGTCTACTGGTATCTGTGCGGCAGTGACCTGGAATCGGGCGGCGGCTTTGCCACGGGGGATCTTGGCGAACTGCTTGAGGTGAAACTGCCGGAAAATGTGAAGGTTGTCATCGAAACCGGCGGTTCCTCGGTATGGCACAATGATTTTGTGGATGCGAGCAAACTCCAGCGCTTTGTCTACGACAGCGAGGGCTTAAAGCTTGTGGACGAACAGCCGTCCGCGAGCATGGGCGAGGCGCAGACCTTGGCGGATTTCTTAAGCTTTGCGCGGACGAATTTCCCTGCCGAGAAAACGGCGGTCGTATTCTGGAACCACGGCGGCGGCTCGGTTTCCGGGGCGGCGTTTGATGAGCTCTACGACAACGATTCTTTGACGCTTGATGAAATGTATGCGGCATTTTCCAGTGTCTGGGGACCGTCAGCAGAAAACCAGCCGTTAGAACTGATCGGGTTTGATACCTGCCTGATGGCGACGGTGGATGTGGCAAATACCTTTGCAACCCTTGCCCGCTACATGGTTGCTTCCGAGGAGTGCGAGCCTGCCAACGGATGGTACTATTCCCACTGGGTCGGGGCGCTTGCCGAGGATCCTACGATGGACGGCGCGGCGCTTGGCAAGGTAATCTGCGACAGCTACTACGCGGGCTGCGAGGCGGTCGGGACGCAGGACAATACAACGCTTTCCCTCACCGACCTCTCGAAGATAGGGCCGCTGCTGACCGCGTATGAGACGTTCGGCGGGGAAGCCTTGGCGGCTGCCTGCGAGAACCCGGGTTTCTTCTCCCAGTTTGCCCGCGTGGCGACAAAGAGTGAGAACTACGGCGGGAATACAAAGGAGCAGGGCTATACCAACATGGTGGACCTCGGCCACATGGCGCGCCAGTGCGTCGGAACGCTTTCTTCCGCGCAGGGTGTGCTTGACGCGCTTGATGCGTGTGTCCTTTACCAGGTGGGCGGTGCGTACCGGACGGAGGCGACGGGGCTTTCGTGCTATTATTCCTACAGCGGGGACGTGGATGATTTTATGGGCTACGCGGGGCTTGGCGCGGGCGCGGCATTCAAGTATTTCTACGCTTACGAGCTGACCGGGGAGCTGGATGAGAACGGCATGGCCTACATTGCGGATATGGATTTTGACGCGCTGCCGGAGGTGAAGAACTTAGCTTCCATGGGCTGGGATGGCGCAAAGCTTGACCTGAATGAGGAAGGCACTTCCATCCTGACGTTAGGGCCGGAGGCAAATGACATTCTGGCGGGGATTGGTTTCTCCCTCTACTATGTGGACGGGGAAAAGGACGAGATGATGCTGCTTGGCACGGACAACGACATGATTGCCGACTGGGAGAACGGTGTGTTCTATGACAATTTCCGCGGGGTCTGGGGAAGCATTGACGGCACGCTTGTCTATATGGAACTTTGCTATGAGGGCGAGGATTACAATCTCTACTCCGTGCCGGTGCTCTTAAACGGCGAGGAATATAATTTGCAGGTGGTTTATGACGGAACGGCCGAGACATGGGAGATCCTTGGCGCGCGCAGGGGCATCGATGAGAGCGGAATGGCGGATAAGGACCTGCGGCTTTTGCAGGCAGGCGACGAGATCACCGTCATCTGGTATCTGTCCTCCGTCTCCGGTGAGGATGATTTCGAAGCTTATCCGGCCGGGACACTGACGGTAACAGAAGGGACAACCTTTGCGGAGACGGCGCTGCCGGACGGGGAATACGCGATGATCTATGAGATGCGCGATGCGATGAATAACTATGCATATTCCGATGTTGTTACGTTTGAGTGCGTGGGTGGGGAGATTATTACAACGGTGTATGAGGATTAGATAAAAGAAAATAAAAGCAAAAAAGGGGCGGCAGTGCGGGATTTTCCGCAGGTCCGCCCCTTTTTTTTTGCGCGGACCTATGCAAAGGAAGTTGCCGCGAAAGCGGCGCACGGGCCGCCAATCCCCAAAACGGATACGGATATCACGCAGCTTGACAAAAAATGATATAAATGCTACAGTATAAGAAATAGAAAAATTGTATGATTACGTCAAAATATGTCAGGAATTTATCCTGGTCCAATGCAAAACGAAATGGTACCGATAAAAATAAGATATATTTTGGCCGAATAGGAGGGGAGCAATGATTTTTTGGCAAGAATGGGGGAGGGTTCTTTGGGAGGTAATAATTTTCCTCACATACATACTGGTTTGTGGATGCCTGACCATACGGCGTTTTTCAAACAAGCGTTGCCTGGCGATCACCGGCGGCGTGTTGGCAGCAATCCTTTTGGGGCAGTTCTGGCTGTTTTTTTCATGCAGGGATATTATGACAGTCCTCACTTTATTGCCGGTTACCGCGTATCTGCCAAGTATCTTATGCCTGCACTTTATTTCAACGATGAGCTTCTTCCAGACGGCGGCCGTTTGGATGACAGGTCTGTTAACTTATAGTATCCTGAAGATTTTCCTGCGGATTTCTATATGGCTTCTTGACATGCAGGGAAGGGATGTCTTGAAATTATTTTTATTCCTTGTAGCACTCGGACTTTTTTTGGTGGCGGCACTGTTGTTGTTTCTGGTTGTTCGGTTTCTTTCAAAACCATTCCGGCAGTATGCTGCGGGAAAAGGATCGGAAGGGTTGTTTTTGTGTCTGCCGATTCTGGCAACCCTCCTGCTTTTTTCCTATTTGGGCAACAGCATCCGCAGCCAATTGTTGCTGGTGCTCCTCCTTTTGGTCGTTATAGCGGTTTTTTTTGCGTTAATGAAGGCGTTGACGGCATTTGTGGCGATGGAGCGCATGAAGGAGGCCAAGCAGAAGGTGGCGGCTTATATGCAGGCACAGCGCAGGGAATACGAGGACATGTGCTCGAAGATGGAAGCGGGGCGTGTGTACCGGCATGATATGCGGCACCATCTCGTAGTGCTGGAGAATCTGGCAAAGGATGGGGATAACCCGCAGATTGTGGAGTATATCGGGAAGTTGCGCGGGCAGCTTTCCGCCACACAGCGAAAGGCTTACTGTGAAAATCCGGTTGTGAACGCAGTGCTTTCAGAGTATATCCAGAAGGCGGAGGCGTATTGTCCGGTGGAGGTCAAGATCAGTATCCCGGGGGAATTGCAGTATGATGAGATGGATATTTGTGCGGTTTTGGCGAACGCGTTGGAAAATGCCAAAAATGAGTGCATGAAGATTGAAGAGCCCGAAAAGCGGCATATCAAGATCATGGCAAAACTGATGAAGGAGTGGAAATTTATTTTTTGTGTGGAAAATTCCTGCCGTGGTCCCATCCAGTTTGGCCACGATGGGCTTCCGGCAGGGAAAGCGTGCGAGGGGCATGGGATCGGGATGAAAAGCATTGATGCCATCGTAAAAAAGTACAGTGGGATGTTGCAGTGTGAATGTAAGGATGGGGTGTTCCGCCTTGACGCGGCGCTTTTTTGGCCGAAACAGGACAGGAAGGCAAAGGAGGAAATCGGTTTTCAGGAGATCCCGGTGGGCACGAAAAAGAAAATGCCTGCGGTTGTGGGGCTTTTTTTGCTTTTTCTTTGTGGCATGCCGTTATTGGGAAATGGCCTTGCCAAAAATCAGGGGGAAGAAAAAAGTACGATCCAGTGGGGGGATACGTTTTTTTCTATAGAACTTCCGCCGGTTAAGGCAAATGCTGTATATGAGGAAGCTTTGGAAGTGTATATTAACGATATTGAGGAAAAATTCTTATCTTATGTACGAAAAAAGTATATTGGATATGTTGGTTGTGATGTGACATACAAAATTTTGAGGGATGATGAGAAATTCCTTTCGATACGTTTTAATGCAACAATAAATGCTGGCGGTTCTGGCGATTGCAGCCGGTGCTTTACATTGGACAAGCAAAAAAACGAGTTGGTGGAGCTTTCCGATCTGTTTGGCGGCGATTACGTGAAAGTCATCAGCGAGGAAATCCTGCGGCAGATGGAAGAACGGGTTGCGGCCGGGGAGGGGGCTTATTTTATCCCGGGCGGAATCTGGAGGGAGGATGAGTGCTTCAAACAGATTGATGCGGACCAGAATTTTTATATCAATGCGCAGGATGAGTGCGTGATTGTATTTGATGAGTATTTGGTGGCACCGGGCAGCATGGGGATGCCGGAGTTCGTCATACCAAAAGATGTACTGGGGATGGAACAGGAACAATAATACAAGATTTTGGGGGATACGGAATGAGGATTGAAATCACGGAAAAAATGAGGGTGGCAGCAAAGAAAGGGAATGGTGTATTAAAAAAGAACAGGACAGGCGGCGGTGCGGCGCGCGGTGCGGTCGGTGCGGGGGTCACGTTCCTTGTGTTTGCCCTGTTTTCAAGTCTTCCGTTTTTGTTTACCGGGATATCCGGCGGCATGATTTTCCTTGTGGTCTTTGGGGTGCCGGGGCTTATTTTTCTTGTGGCGGGGCTTGTCGCAAGGTCAAAAAGAGGAAAGACATATCTGCAATTTTATGCACAGGAGACCGGATATGAAGAAGCGGCGCTTAAGCAGGTGGAGCACGAGCTTTTGATGCCGCAGACCGTGGCATTCGGCACGGAAAAAAGCGGGATTTCCTGCTATATCACAGAGCATTTCCTAGTGTCCGTCACGAAGGAGGCATGTTATGTCCGCAAGCTTTCGGATCTGTGCGCGGCGTTTTATTCCGAGGAGATTCCGGGTGTTGACAGCCGCATACGGGGGATGGTGATGATCGCAAGGCAGGATATTGCGCGGGAGGCGCGCATCAACCCTTATACGTACCGGCAGTGCGGCGGATACACGAATACCCTTTTGGACCGGGAAGCCTGTGCGGAAATTACCGCTGAAATCACAAAGCGCAACCCGGCGGTTATTGTAAGCCAAATTTTTTCGGATGGCGGGAAAAAATATGATTTGCTGGGGCTGAACAACTGGGTGGAAGATTGGGAGGTAATCCTGCGGGCGCGGTAGACAGAAAAAAAGGAAATATATGGGAAAATTTGTTTTTTGGTTTTTATGGGAACTTGCAATGAGGAAACTTGTGGAACCAGGAGGATGTGTCCATGCATCAGGATATTAATCTAAACATACACTACACCGCACCGGACTGGGTATGGGAAAAAGTCTTTGAAGTTTACAGGACGATGCCCTACTGGAATGAGGCATGTGAGGAAGCGGATGCCCCCCGTTGGGCAGGGGAAGGGATTGCGCTATATACGTCCGTGGAGCCGGGCGGGATCCAGATTTTCGGGGAGATGCCGGAAGAAATCTGGGCAGTTTGGTATGGGGAGTTAAAGGAAAAATTGACGGCAGCGTTAGGGTATGCCATCGGCGAGCCGGAGGATGGATATGAGTTTCGGTATGATTTTGAAGGAGGTGGAACATGATGTGGAAAAAATCGGAAAATGAGATGCCGGAGGGGAAAAATCCGGCTGCCCCGGAAGGAGAAGTATTTTCAGCGGAAGAGGACAGGGGAGGGAATCTTCCATACATGTATAATGCGGAGGAAATGGAGATCGTAGAATCGCATATTGCAGAATATTTTGGGGAGTTTTCCATGGTAATGCATGAAATCTTTTCCCCGGACATCCATGTGGATATCTGCCTGATCCCTCCGCGCCCGCAGGATGGGAAAAATTACTATACCCTTGTGACAATGGGGATGGGGGCATATCCGATGAATGTACCGGACGAACTCGTGAAGCAAAACCTGATGCGGGTGGAGCTTGTGATCAACCTGCCGGCGGACTGGCACATGGAGGGTGGGGCATTTCAGGATGAATGCTGGTATTGGCCACTCCGGTTATTAAAGACAATTGCCAGGCTGCCTTTGGAAGAGGAAAGCTGGGTCGGGTGGGGGCATACCATCGGGATGGAGGAAGGGGAGACTTATGCCGGGAATACAATGCTGTGCGGCAGCATGCTGACAACGGCAGACATGTTTGAGGAAGACAGTTTTTATTGCACTTTACCGAACGGGGATGATGTGAATTTTTATTATGTCCTGCCGCTTTATGGGGATGAGATGGAATTTAAGCTTGCGCATGACGCAAACGCCCTGTTAAAACTCTTTGGCGGGGAAGTGCCGGAAGTTGTTGATATCAAGCGCCCGTCCGCCGTCCCGGAATAAAAATTGTTAGGGATAAGCAGATAGCACCCAAGGGAAAAAACGGCCAAAGCCCCGCGCTGCCTTGTTTTTTAATCGTTTTATAATTTGTATTTTCCGGTTGGTATGATATAATGTCCGCAAGGCATTATATCTGCGCCGGTTCGCCGTCCGACGAAGGAGGACAATTTCCGTGGGCGAACCGTGTGCATGCCCCGCAGGGAACATGTCGGAACGACATGATATAATGTCCGCAAGGCATGATATCTGCAATACAAATACCACCAGAAAGGGGGCGGACGGATGAAAAAAGGGTCAGCCGGAGCCGTGTGGGGCGTTCTAATGATCGTGGGCGGTATACTGCTTGCAGGAAAGATCCTGCATTGGTTTGAATTCGAGTTATTTTTTAATGGCTGGTGGACCTTGTTCCTGATCATTCCTTCGGCGGTCAATTTTATGACGGGGCAGAAGAGCCGTTCAAGAGCCTTAAAGGGGTTGGTCATCGGTGTGCTGCTTTTGATGGCGGTGCAGGGTTTTATTGAATACCATATGCTATTTCCCCTTCTGATTGCAGCATTTTTGATTATGAAGGGATGCCGTATGATGTTTTCCGGAGGGAAAGCTTTAGGAGAGGGGAAACAGACAGGATGGGATACAAAAAGTGGGAGGGAGCGCCGCAGGCAGGAGAAAAAGGCGCGTTATGGCAGGGAAGGCTTCGGACGGGCGGATGAAGTCCATGACTGGCGCAGGGAGGCGGACAGCAAGAAGTACGAAGATGCGTCAAATTACAGCTTTGAGGAAGAATACGATTATTACGATGAGGAACCGACTTCTTCCTTTGCGTGGAATGAATACGCGAACCGGGAGGAATACCGGAGGGAAAGTGCATACGGGCAGGACTTAAAGAACCGGAAGACAACCGCTTCTTTTTCCGGGGGAACAAACCGCAACGGGCGCTGTGCCTGCACTTCAATCTTTATGGGAAAAGAAATCAATTTCACAGGGGAGATTTTTGAGGGTGCCGTGCTCTCCTGTATCATGGGGGCAATCGACCTAAATCTTTCCGGTGCGGTCATTTACCATGATGTGACGGTTGAGGCAATCTTAATCATGGGGGGGATTGACATTATTGTGCCGGAGGATGTGCGGGTGGAAGTCCAGGGCGGCTCCCTCCTTGGCAGTGTTGACAACCATGTGAAGAACCGAAAGCTTGGGCCGGGTGCGCCAACGGTTTATGTAAAGGCCACCTGTGTCTTGGGCGGGATGGACATTATGTAAAAAAACGTGCCGACGGCCCGCATCCCCCGCTGAACCGTCGGGAGGCAGGCCGTCCCGCGGTCCCATGGGAGAGGATTGCGTGTAGTGCGCGCCTGCCTGGGAGCCGGCGTGTGACCCCATCGGAGAAGGTGTCACAAAAAAACGGCCGCGTGGTGGCTGTTGGAAAGAAACGGGGTGTGTGATGGACAAAGAATTGGTGCTTTGCGGGAGCAATTATTATGAACGGAAATATTATTTTAACGAAGACGTTTTCGGAAGGCTGCCGCAGCAGGTCAAGGAAGAATTGCAGATTATGTGCGTGCTTTTTACGGAAGATGTCGGCGGGGCACTTTTTCTTACGTTTGACCCGGAGGACGGGCTTTTGCTGCGGACGGAATGCGACGAGAATGACCTGCTCTACGACGAGGTCGGGAGCGTGCTGAAAGCGAAGGCGCTCAAGGAGGAAAAGAGGGAACTGTTGGAATCCCTGGAGCTTTATTACAGGGTCGTGGTCCTTGGCCGGACCGGGGAAACGCAATAATGTTTTTCGGATCCCGATGGGCGCATCGCGGCATGGGTGGGTTTCTGCTTTGCGGGAAGAAAGGGGTATGGGATGATACTGGCAATCGATGTGGGCAATACCAATATCACACTTGCTGTGATGAAGGACGGGGCGGTGGAAGCAAGCTTCCGCCTCACAACAAAGACACCGCGCACTTCCGATGAATTCGGTGTGCAGATCTTAGGGCTGCTCGAGGCAAAAAAAATACGGACAAAAGAGGTCACGGATGTCATCATCTCATCCGTCGTGCCGGGGGTGATGTATTCCCTGAAAAGCTGCATCATAAAATATTTCGGGAAAAATCCGATGCTCGTCGGGATGGGGGTAAAAACGGGGATTAAGATTGTTACCGGAAACCCGCGCGAGATTGGTGCGGACCGCATTGTCGATGCGGTGGCGGCGTATGAGCTTTACGGGGGACCTGTTTTTGTCATTGATTTCGGAACCGCGACCACCTATGACCTGATCCTTACGGACGGGGCATTCGCGGCGGGCATTACAAGCCCGGGGATCGCAATCTGTGCCAATGCCCTCTGGAATGAAACGGCAAGGCTGCCGGAGATCGAGATCAAAAAGCCGGCTTCCATCCTTGCAAAGGAGACGGTGAGCAGCATGCAGGCAGGGTTGATTTACGGCTATATCGGCCAGACGGAATATATCATAAAGCAGGTCAAAAAAGAGGCGGGGCTGCCGGATTTAAAAGTTGTGGCAACGGGGGGGCTTGGCAAGATTATTTCGGACGAGACGGAACTGATCGATGTCTATGACCCGATGCTGACGATGAAAGGCCTCTGGGCAATCTGCGTGAAAAACCGTGCGGAAAAGCTTTGAAATCCTACGGTTTTCCAAAATACCGGGAATTCGGTGCAAAAAAAACATGGATGGTCGAAAGCTGTCATACGAAAATCCTTTCCAATATTGGAAAAAGATGGTATATTGAATTTGCAAAAAAATGGAAATTCAATATACCATCTTTTTGTACATAAGGTAGATGAACGCAGATGCGGCTACACAAAAACGGAGGGATTATTATGGTACAGGAATGGTTGGCAAACGGGGTTTTTCTTTACTTGATGGCAGGGGTATGCGGTGCGGCGGTCGTGCTCAAGCTGCTGCTGACAAATTATTATGAGCGGCAGTTGCGGCAGACAATGAAAATGAACGAGGCGCGGAAGAAATGGCTGCTGAAAATGCGGCAGGAGTATGAGGAGTGCATGAGCATGCACGGCAGGGTGAATAATGTGGATATTTTTGTGGATAAGTACGTTGAAGGAAAAAAATTTATGGGGATAATGTTATCCACATGGGATAAAATCGGTGGACAAGCCTGGATTTTGTGTGCCGGATTGCTTGTGGTAGCAGCGGTTTCCGGCATTTTTTACCGGGTGGACAGAGAAGCGATCTTATTCACGTTCTTTATGGGGATATGGACGGTCATCGTGGATATTGTCGTGGATAATATTGCAAACCTTGCGGAGAAGCGGAAGCAATTAAAGCGCAACCTTGTGGATTATTTTGATAACCACGCATGGGACGGGACGGAACCGGAAGACGGGGAAAATATGCAAGGGGCACAAGATTTTTGGGAGGACGCGGTTTTTTCAAGGGAAGAAGCAGAAAGATTTGCGGAGGGGGAAGCTTTTTCAAGGGAAAACAGTGAGACGGCAAAAAACAGGCCGGCGGCACAGGCAGCACAGCAGGATGTGGATTTTGAGGAAGGGAAACGAACGCAGG
>CAYMGZ010000025.1:0-15562 GCA_964390095.1 uncultured Lachnospiraceae bacterium
AAAAGACACTTGCCGCTTTTGACATTTCACAGTATGGCGGTGCGCCGATGCTCGGGCTGAATGGGCTTGTTGTCAAAAGCCATGGCAGTTCAAAAAGCTGTGAGATCAAAAATTCCATCATCCAGTGCATTGCATTCAAGGAGCAGGGGATTGGCGACAGGATTGCTGCAAACATCGCGGTTCAGGAAAGTATATGATACCGGAACAAAAATAAAAAAGAAAGGTGAGATATCATGGAATTTGAGAAGTTAAAGAAAATCATCAGCGAGGTATTAAACGTAGGGGAGGAAGATATCCAGCTTGACAGCACCTTTGTGGATGACCTTGGGGCGGATTCGCTCGACATCTTCCAGATCATCATGGGCATCGAGGAAGAGTTTGACGTTGAGATTCCAAACGAGGAAGCGGAGAAGATCAAGACGGTCGGCGATGCGGTGGAAAAGATCAAGAGTGCGCTGAACTGACCGGCAGGCGATCAGGACGGACCGTGTGGGGCCCTTTTAGGAGTTCCACACGGTTTCTTTTCTTATGTGCACAGGCAGGGGACCCTGGCCGGTTGCCTGCGGGAAAGGAAAAAATAGCTGCCCGAAAAGGGGCGGCGGAATGTGAGGGATTATGGAGGAACGCAAAAACATTACCGCGTTTGAGGAAAAAATTGGGTATTGTTTCCGGGAAAAAAGCCTGATCCAGCAGGCCCTGACACACAGTTCCTACGCGAACGAGCGCAAGATAAGGAAAACGCCGGATAACGAGAGGCTGGAATTCCTTGGGGATGCCGTTCTGGAGCTTGTCTCAAGCGAGGCGATCTTTCGGGAAAACAAAGAAATGAGCGAGGGGGAGATGTCAAAGCTGCGCGCAAGCCTTGTATGTGAGCCGGCATTGGCATATTGTGCAAGGCAGCTTATGCTTGGCGGCCACATCCTCCTTGGGAAGGGGGAAGCCGCAACGGGCGGGGCAGAGAGGGATTCCATCCTTTCGGATGCCATGGAGGCCGTGATTGGCGCGATCTATCTGGACAGTGGTTTTACTAATGCAAAAGAGTTCATCTTAAACCATATCCTCAATGACATCGAGGCGAAAAAACTCTTTTATGATAGTAAAACTATTTTGCAGGAGATGGTCCAGGCGAAGGGACAGGGGAAGGTGCAGTACGAGACCGTCTCGGAGACGGGGCCGGACCACAGCAAAACCTTTGTCGTAAAGGCAGTATCGGTGGATGGCATCGTGACGATGGGGGAGGGGAAAACAAAGAAGGCAGCGGAGCAGGAGGCGGCGTACAAGGCAATCCGTAAACTTTGCGCAGGAGGCATGGATGTATCTAAAAAGCATTGAAGTGCATGGCTTTAAGTCATTTGCCAACAAAATCCTTTTTGAGTTCCAAAACGGCATCACCGGGATCGTGGGCCCAAACGGCAGCGGGAAAAGCAATGTCGCGGATGCGGTGCGCTGGGTGCTCGGGGAACAAAGCGCCAAGCAGCTGCGCGGCAACAGCATGCAGGATGTCATATTTTCCGGCACGGAATTGCGCAAACCACAGGGCTTTGCCTTTGTCGCGATCACTTTTGATAACGCCGACCATGCCCTTGCAATTGACTATGAGGAGGTCACGGTTGCAAGGCGTGTGTACCGTTCCGGGGAGAGTGAATACCTTTTAAACGGTTCCGTGTGCCGCTTAAAGGACGTGCAGGAATTGTTTTTTGACACAGGGATCGGCAAGGAGGGCTACTCCATCATCGGCCAGGGCCAGATAGACCGGATTGTTTCCGGGCGGCCGGAGGAGCGCAGGGAGCTGCTTGACGAGGCGGCAGGCATTGTGAAATATAAAAAGCGCAAGGCGGTGGCGGAAAAAAACCTCGAGCAGGAGCAGGCGAACCTTGCGCGCGTCGAGGACATCATCGCGGAACTGGAAAAACAGGTGGGGCCGTTAGAAAAGCAATCCGCCGCCGCGAAGGAATACCTGAAATACAAGGAAGAACTCAAACGTGTGGAGGTCAACCAGTTTCTGCTTACGCAGGAGAAAAGCAACACGCAGAAACAGGAGCTTAGCCGCGGGAAGGAAATCGTCTCCGGTGACCTTGCGGGAACGCGAAAAAGTTATGAGGATACGAAAACGGAGTATGACCGGCTGGAGCAGGAGCTGGAAGCGGACAGGGAAAAACTTGAGGCGGCAAAGGAAGAAAAAAACGCAAACAGCATCGCCTATGAGCGCGCACAGGGCGATATCCGCCTGTTGGCCGGCCAGATTGAGAGCATCGAGCAAAACGGCAGGCATTTTGAGGAGAGCCTTACAAAGGCAGAGGAAAAGATCGCGGGGCAAAAAAAAGAGCTTTCCGCTTATATGGAAGAAAAAAGCCGGATCGACCAAAAGCTTGATGCGCTGGATGGGGAGCGGGTGCGGCTGGCCTTGTCCATGGATGGCATCCGCAGGGAAATCGTGGACTGCAACCGGAAAATCGAGGAGGGCAACAATGAGATCATCCGTATCCTGAATGAAAATGCAGGGCACAAGGAAGAAATCTCCCGCTATGAGACCATCCGTGAGCAGAATGCAATCAAAAAGGCAGAAATTTCCAAACGGGCACTGGAACATAAAAGCCTTGAGGCGCAGGCGGGGGAGGAACTTGCCCGTTTGGGGCAGGCCGTAAAGGATGCGGCGGAAGCGGTATCTGCGCAGAATGATGCCATTGCGGCATCCGGGCGGGAGATCAAGGAGGGGATGGAAGGGCTTGAGGCACTTGCAAAGGAGCTTGAGGGCAGGCAGCGCAGCCTGATGTCGGACAGCGTGGGGCTGGAATCATTAAGGAACATCACGGAGCGTTACGAGGGCTATGGCGGTGCCATACGCCGCATCATGGAACAGCGCGGGCATTATCCCGGCATACAGGGTGTCGTCGCCGACCTCATCAAGGTGGATGCGGCCTATGAGACGGCAATCGAGACGGCCCTTGGCGGAAATATCCAGAACGTTGTCACGGACAATGAGCAGACGGCAAAGGCGCTCATTGGGTTTTTGAAGCAGGCAAAGGCAGGGCGCGCAACCTTCCTCCCCTTGACAAGCATCCGCCCGGCGAAAAACAACAACGATGCGGTTTTGCGCGAGGCTGGGGTGGTCGGCCTTGCCTCCTCACTCGTTGCCACCGAGCGCCAGTACACTACTCTGGTACAATTTTTGCTTGGACGCATTTTTGTGGTGGACACGGTTGACCATGCGCTGGCATTGGCAAGGAAGTACGATTATTCCTTAAGGATCGTCACGGTCGAGGGAGAGCAGCTAAACCCTGGGGGCTCCCTGTCCGGCGGGGCTTACAAAAACGCCAACAACCTGCTTTCCAGAAGGCGGGAGATGGAGGAATTGGAAAACCGGATCACGCAGGCACGCGCGCAGGTGGAAGCACTTGAGGCAAAACGCGCCGAAAAACAGGGGGAGCTTGCAAAACTGCGCGAAAAAATGGAAGCCGGGAAAAACCGTCTGCAGGAACTTCTCACCGCGCAGAACGAAGCAAAATTAAATTACCGCCGGGCGCAGGAGAAAAAGGACCAGCTGGCGGAGGATTTCACGCTTTTTGCCACACAGCTGCGAGACATTGACGGGCAGGTGCAAAAGCTTGAGGAGAGCATCCGGCAGGTGACTGGCCAGTACGACGGCAATGTGGACCATAAGAAGCAGACGGAGGGGCACATCGAAGCCTGCGGCAGGCTTCTTTTGGAAAAACAGAAGGAGGAGGCGGCAGCGGCTGAGCAGCTTTCCACGGTGAAGGCACAGTTTTCGGGTTTGGAACAAAACAGCGCAAACGTGTCCGAAAATATCCGCCGCGTGCAGGCGGAAACCGAACACCTTGAAAAAGAGCGGGAAGAACTGCTTGAAAGTGCGGATGGCTTTGCGGCGGCACGCAAGGAGAAAGAAGAGGAAATCTGCCGCAAAAGGGCGGACAACGAAAAGAGGCAGGAACGGATCGCACAACTTTCAAAACAGATCGAGGAACAAAGTGCGGCGTGCGAGGAAAAAAAGAGGGCGCACAAGGGCTTTTTTGAAAAGAGGGAGGAGCTTTCCACGCGTCTTTCCGCACTCGACAAGGAACTTTACCGCATCGAGGGGCAGCTTGCAAAGCTGGAGGAAGCACAGGAAGGGCAGATCAATTACCTCTGGGAGGAATACGGGCTCACCCCGTCACAGGCGGGGGCACTTTTTGAGGAAGGCTTTTCGGACGCGGCGGAAAACCGGAAAAACATCACCGAGCTGAAGGGGAAGATCAAAGGGCTTGGGGATGTCAATGTCAACGCGATCGAGGATTATAAACAGGTATCGGAGCGCTACGGGTTCCTAAAAGGGCAGCGCGATGACCTGCACACTTCGGAGGAGACGCTGCTTGGGATCATCGCGGAACTGGATGTGGAGATGCGCAGGCAGTTTACCGAGAAGTTTGCCGAGATCACAAAGCAGTTTGACACCGTGTTCCAGGAGCTTTTTGGCGGCGGGAAGGCAACGCTTGCACTCGCCGAGGACGAGGACATCCTGACGGCGGGCATCCGCATCATCGCGCAGCCGCCGGGGAAAAAGCTGCAGAACATGATGCAGCTTTCCGGCGGGGAGAAAGCCCTGACCGCGATTTCACTGCTTTTTGCCATCCAGAACCTAAAGCCATCCCCATTCTGCCTGCTCGATGAGATCGAGGCGGCGCTGGATGACTCAAATGTCAAACGCTATGCGAAATACCTGCATAAGCTGACAAAACACACGCAGTTCATTGTGATCACGCACCGGCGCGGCACAATGTCCGCAGCGGATGTGCTCTATGGCATCACCATGCAGGAAAAAGGCGTGTCCACGCTGGTCTCGGTCAGCCTCATCGAAGGAGACCTTGAAGCTTAAGTTTCTGCTTGACAAGCCGCGTTGCATGCACTATAGTGAAAATAAGAAAAACTCGGCGGGTTTTCTTCCGCCAGAAAGGGAAAAGATTCTTATGGGTGAAAAAAAAGGATTTTTCAGCCGTCTGGCAGAAGGGCTGACGAAAACACGCAACAGTATTGTCTCCGGGATCGAATCGATCTTTAAGGGGGGCGGGAGCATTGATGACGAGTTTTACGAGGAACTGGAAGAGATCCTGATCATGGCGGACATCGGCATCAATGCGACCAGCGCGATCATCGAGAACCTGCGCCAGAAAGTGAAGGAAAATAAAATCAAGGACCCGGCGGAATGCAGGGAACTTTTGCGCGCAAGCATGAAGGAGCAGATGAGCCTGCCGGAGGATGCCTACGCGTTTGAGGACAAAAAGTCGGTCGTCCTGATGATCGGTGTCAACGGTGTCGGCAAGACAACCTCCATCGGGAAGCTTGCCGGGAAATTGAAGGATAACGGCAAAAAAGTCATCGTGGCGGCGGCGGACACCTTCCGCGCGGCGGCGATTGAGCAGCTGACCGAATGGGCGCGGCGGGCGGGCGTTGAGATCATCGCGCAGAAGGAGGGTTCCGACCCGGCTGCCGTGATCTTTGATGCCGTGAACTCGGCAAAATCAAAAAATGCCGACCTGCTTTTGTGCGACACGGCGGGGCGGCTCCACAACAAGAAAAACCTGATGGAGGAACTGCGCAAGATCGACCGCGTGATCACGAGGGAATACCCGGATGCTTACCGCGAGACGCTTGTCGTGTTAGACGGCACGACGGGGCAGAATGCCTTGGAGCAGGCAAAGCAGTTCAACGAGGTGGCGGAAATCTCCGGCATTGTCTTAACAAAGTTAGACGGCACGGCAAAGGGCGGCATCGCGATTGCGATCCAGTCGGAACTGAACATCCCGGTAAAATATATCTGTGTCGGGGAGAAGATGGAGGATATGCAGCGGTTTGACCCGGAGGCGTTCGTGGATGCGCTGTTTGATACGGAAAAGCAAGAGGATGGGCAATAAAAGGAAAGAAGGTAAGGGATAAAAGTATGATGACATTGGATCGGTTCGAGGAGGCAAGTGAGGCAGTCATCAAGGTGACGAACCGCACAAAACTTGTCTACAGTGATTATTTTTCTGACATAACTGGGGCAAAAGTATATTTAAAGCCGGAAAACATGCAGTTTACCGGGGCGTACAAGGTGCGTGGCGCGTATTACAAGATCAGCACATTGACCGAGGAGGAGCGCTCGCGCGGCCTGATCACGGCATCGGCGGGCAACCATGCGCAGGGCGTGGCTTATGCGGCAAAGATTTATGGCGCGAAGGCGGTCATTGTGATGCCGACAACCACGCCGTTAATTAAGGTCAACCGCACGAAAAGTTATGGGGCGGAAGTTGTGCTCTACGGCAATGTGTACGATGAGGCATGTGCGTATGCGTTAAAGCTCGCCGGGGAGAACGGCTACACGTTCATCCACCCGTTTGACGACGAGACCGTGGCGACCGGGCAGGGTTCCATCGCGATGGAGATCATCAAGGAACTGCCGACGGTTGACATTATTTTGGCCCCGGTCGGCGGCGGCGGGCTGTTGGCGGGCGTATCGACGCTGGCAAAATTACTGAACCCGAACATCCGGGTGGTCGGCGTGGAGCCCGCGGGGGCGAACTGCATGCAGGAATCCTTAAAGGCAGGACATGTCGTGACCCTTCTGGGTGTGGACACGATTGCGGACGGCACGGCGGTGAAAACGCCGGGCGAGCATATTTTCCCGTACATCCAGAAAAATGTCGATGAGATCGTCACGGTGGAGGACCAGGAACTGATCGTCAGCTTCCTTGACATGGTGGAAAACCACAAGATGATCGTGGAAAATTCGGGGCTTCTGACGGTGGCGGCATTGAAGCATATCGACTGCAAGGGCAGGAAGGTCGTCTCCATCTTAAGCGGCGGCAACATGGATGTCATCACGATGTCCTCGATCGTACAGCACGGGCTGATCGCGCGCGGCAGGATCTTCACGGTATCCGTGCTTTTGCCGGACAAGCCGGGCGAACTTGCGAATGTCTCAACACTGATTGCCGGGGAGCAGGGGAACATCATCAAGCTTGAGCATAACCAGTTTGTCAGCATCAACCGCAACACGGCGGTGGAGCTTGTGATCACGATGGAGGCGTTCGGGCATGAACATAAGGAACGCATCGTGGAAGCGCTGAAGCAAAAGGGTTACCACCCGAAGCTTGCCGCGCCGAAAAATACCTATTTATAGTCCGTATTACGGCAAGGGCATGGGAAAGATCAGAAAAAGTACAGGGCTGCTGCAGGGAGGTCATGGTTCTTTGCGGCAGCCCTTTGTTATAAAAATGCGGGCAAATGGGAATTTGCCGTTTGTGCGGCGGAACAGGGGGAAATATGGTTTGGGAAGGATATGAATTGGAAACAGGGGTTTACCGGGGGCATGAATACGGGATTGTATTTCCAAAGAAGGCTGCGCTGGGGAGGCCTTATATATGGAGGGTGGAATTTTTCGGGGCATTTCCGTGTGTGGACCTGGCGATGCTGGGAAAGGGTTATGCGGTTGTCTACTACCGCATTCCGGATTTGTACGGCAGTCCGGAAGCAGTAGGGAAGATGGAGGCATTCCAGCCTTTCGTGCAGGAAAAATATGGAAGCCATCGGGCAGGGGCGTTGGATTGCGGACGGTGCCATGTGGGTGGAGCCGGATACCAATATGGCAGGCGGGGAAGCATTGATCCGCCAGCTCGTCCACGGAAAGCGCTATTTTAAGGAAATGTTCGGCGTGGACAGCCGGGTACTTTGGCTGCCGGATTCCTTTGGGTACACGGCGGCACTGCCGCAAATTTTAAAGGGCTGCGACGTCCCGTACATGGTGACACAGAAGATTTTCTGGAGCTATAACGACAGCGAGCGCTTCCCGTACCACTATTTTTACTGGGAGGGGATGGACGGCACGAAGGTGACTTCCTTCCTGCCGACAAGCTACACGTACCAGACCGATCCCGAGGAGACAGGAAGGGTATGGAAAGACCGGGTGCAGAAAGAAGATCTGGAGGCGTTCCTCTTCCCGTTCGGATACGGGGACGGCGGCGGCGGACCTACGAGGGACCATGTGGAATATGTACTGCGCCAAGGGAATCTGGAAGGGAGCCCGCGCATGAAAATGGGCGCGCCGGAAGAGTTCTTCCGCCGGATGGAGGAAGAAGGCGGACCGAAGCATACCTACACGGGCGAGCTGTATTTTTGCGCCCACCGGGGAACTTATACATCGCAGGCGGGGATCAAAAAGAACAACCGGAAAAGCGAGCTGCTTTTGCGGGAAATGGAGTTTTTGGGAAGCCTCGCTGCCGTTTCCGGGTTTGGCTACACGTTTGACCGGGCGGACAAATTGTGGAAAATCCTTTTGTTCCACCAGTTCCATGATATCCTTCCGGGATCTTCCATCAAGAGGGTTTATGAGGAGGCGTTTGCCGCCCATGAGGCTTTGGGGCAGGAAGCGCTGCAAATCATGAAGGAGGAGGCGCAGAGCCTGTTAAAGGAAGACGGCGGAATCAGTTTTTTCAATTCCCTGTCGTTCGAGAGGGAAGCGCTTGTCACGCTGCCTGCGGAATATGAAAGCGGCGCGGTGACCATGGAAGGATGCAGGGTGCCGGTCCAAAAAGATGCGTGGGACATTGATTCCAATTACCGTAGCGAGGAGCCGGAGCCAGCTTGCGCCAAAGAGATTTCCATCCTGGGACAGGGGCTTTGGGCCGTACTGCAAGTAAAAGGAACGATCGGCAAATCGGAATATGTGCAGAAGATATGTTTAAAGGCAGACTGCGGGCGGCTGGAGTTTGACACGCAGATCGAGTGGAGGGAGCTGCACCGTCTTTTAAAGACGAGCTTCCCGGTGGCGGTCCACGCGGCAAACGCAAGGCACGAAATGCAGTTTGGCTATGTGGAACGGCCGACGCACCGTTCCAGACGGTACGACATGGACCGCTTTGAGGTATGCAACCACCGCTATACGGCGCTGTGTGATGAAGCGCACGGGGCGGCAATCCTGAATGACTGTAAATACGGGATCAGCGTCAACAAAAACGATATGGAGCTGACGCTGCTGCGCGCCCCGGCGAGCCCTGAAATGCAGGCGGACAACGGATTGCAGCAGTTCGCATATGCCCTGTACGCGTGGGAGGGAAGCTTTATCGACTCGGATGTCGTGCGGCAGGGGTATGAATTCAATATCGCGCCTTACCGCGCACAAGGCGGGACCGCGAAATTTGAAGCGGTGCGGATTGACAAAAAGAACATCATCATGGAAACCATGAAGCCGGCGGAAGATAAAAGTGGAGACATCATACTGCGGCTTTACGAGGCAGCGGGGGCGGCCGTACAGGCAACCGTACAGATCGGCTTTCCGGAAGGCGAAATCCACATATGCGATATGCTGGAACAGGAACAAGAGGAACTGGGGGAATCGGAGCCGGGAACTTGCTGGTACAAGCTTTCCTTCCGGGCATTCGAGATAAAAACGCTCCGCTACCATAAAAAAGACATTGCCTGAAGCACTTTTTGGAAGGGGCGTAAGGTATGCCGGAGAAGGAAACCGTTTTTTGGACACACCATAGGCTAACAACAGCAAAAGGCAGGACGGGGCCAACGGAGGAAGCCCCGTCCTGCCTTTTGCATATTTACTGCTTTGGCGGGATGTTTTTTTTGTATTCGGAAGGGGTAACGCCCTAGAGGCGTTTAAACACTTTGGAGAACAGCAATTGGTCTGTGTATCCGACGGAGCGGGAAACATCCCCGATGCTTAAGTTTTCGTTTTCCAACAGCTCGCACGCTTTTAAGATGCGTAACTCCATCAGGTACTGTTGCAGGGTTTTCCCGAAATCTTTTTTAAAAATGGAATTTAAGTAGCTCCGGTTTAATCCGACAAAATTTGCAATCATATCGACGGTCAGCTTTCTGGAATAATTCATCTCCATAAATTTCAATGCTTCGCTAATATAAATCTCATGCCGGTTTCCGTTGGAATCATAATACAGGTCTTTTGCGTTTACCTGGGTGAGCTTGTATAAGAACAGATACAGGTAGGCCAGGCGCTTTACGTCGCTCCCGCGTTTGAGGTAGTAGGCTTCCGCCATTTCAAAGAAGCAGTTTCCGATAAAATCGTCCTGCGTGTATTCGAAAATCGGGTGCTTTTCGGATAAGCCCGCCTCCAACAGATAGGTTTCGGCTTTCAGACCGTGGAAGCCGACCCATGAATAATGCCAGGGGTCTTCTTTGTCTGCCTGATAAAAAGTGACGATGTCCGGGCAGATTAAAAACCCGTTCCCCTGATTTAAATGCCATGTTTTATCCCCGATCTGAAAAATGCCCTTTCCGCTGTGGATATAATGGATCAGGTAATGGTCTCTGACCGCGGGACCGTGGAAATGCTCGCTTTGACAGGCTTCGGAGCCGCATTGGTAAATGTAGAGGTCCGTGTGGTTCAGATGGGGTCCATTGTTGATTGCAACACGTTTGTCCATCTTAAATACCTCGATTTTCTTGAAATAAAGCATGGTTGACGGGAATGTTTCCTTTGTTTTCGAAAAATCTTGCATTTTTCCATATACGTTTAGCAAAATTCCATTTACGTAACAGGGAAGATGCTTTATAGCGTGCAATAGTAACAAAAAAAGAACGAAAAGTCAAGATGAACAGAGTAAAAACGTCCATATCATATCTAAAAAAATAAAAAATAAAATCGGAAACAGCGAAAATCTTATTTTCAGATATTGCATTTTTCCATATCTGGGTTTGTTTTTTGCACCCAAAATTGCGGGTATGGCGGTGATGCAAAAGGCATCCGCCATCATTGAAAAATAAATTCCGTATTATATGGCCGGGATACGAAATACTGCAGTATTCCGGGCATTAATATAAAAATCATTAACAATATGTTCCAAGGAAAGGAGAAAAGTATGAGACACAAGTTCTTAGGTTCATTTTTATATCTGACATTGACGGCTTCGATGCTGACAGGCTGCGGCCAGAAGAATGGGGAAACGGAGGGTACCCCTACGCCGGTGCCGACAACTGCGGGAAATGACGAGAAAACCCCGACACCGACGCAGGCAGGAACGAGTGACAACGAAGAAAAGGAGGATGACCAGAAGCCGGATAGCACTGTCGGGGAGGATGTGCCGAAGGGCGAGCCGACCGTAATCCGCTGGGGACATAACTGGATTTCGGAGATGGATACGACCTACAAAAGCGTAAAAATATAGAAGCCGTGAAAAGCAAGGCTGATGATATTTTGTGGTGCAATCCCCTGTGTGGCAGGTCCTGCATGGGGATGGATATGGAAATTTTTCGTCTGGAAGACAATTGGAAAATGCAGGTCGCAGGGGAGGCGCAGTGGCTGCCTGCCCGCGTGCCGGGCTCGGTGTATGCCGACCTGATTGCCGGTGGAAAGCTGGAAGACCCTAATTGGAGGGACAACGAATTAAAGGCATTGGCAATGATGGAGAACGAGTTTGTCTATTGCTGCGATTTTGCGGTGCCGAAGGAGGAGGCCGACAAAATCTACCTGCGGTTTGAATGCCTGGATACATTGGCTGAAATCCGGCTGAACGGAACATGGGTCGGGAAAACGGAAAATATGCACCGCACGTATGAATTTGATGTAACGGGGCTGCTGAAAGAAGAAAACCATCTGGAAATCCTATTCCGTTCCGCCCTGAAATATATAAAACAGGAGCAGGCAAAGGTGCGTGCCGTGGGCTGCATTGACGCGATGGATGGTTTTGCCCATATCCGGAAGGCGCATTCCATGTTTGGGTGGGACTGGGGTCCGAGAATCCCGGACGCAGGAATCCACAGACCGGTATCGCTTTTGTATATCCGGGAGGCAAGGATTTCCGACCTCTTGATCCGCCAGCGGCACGAGGGCGGAAACGTAACGCTGCGCCCGGAAGCCGAGACGGAGATTGTGGCAGGGGAAGCATCCGATTACAGCTGGGATATCATCCTGCATGCGCCGGACGGGGAGACGGCAGTCTACGAAAATTCCCCGCAGGAAATTACGGTGGAAAACCCTGCGCTCTGGTGGCTGAGAGGATACGGGGAACAAAATTTATATGTCGTGGAGGCCGTGTTAAAAAGGAACGGCAGGGAAGTGGACCGGACAACGAAAAGAATCGGTCTGCGCCAGATTGGGGTACGGCGCGAAAAGGATGAATACGGCGAGAGCTTTGCCCACGAGGTGAACGGCATCACGATTTTTGCGATGGGCGCGGACTATATTCCGCAGGACAATATTTTCGGAAGGATCATGAAAGAGCGGACGAGAAAACTGTTGGAGGACTGCGCCGCGGCGAATTTTAACATCATCCGTGTCTGGGGCGGCGGTTATTATCCGGAGGATGATTTCCTTGATGCCTGCGACGAATTGGGGCTTTTGATCTGGCAGGATTTTATGTTTGCCTGTGCGGTCTATGAGCTTACGGATGCCTTCGAGGAAAATATTACGGCGGAGTTTATCGACAATATCAAAAGAATCCGCAGCCATGCCTGCCTGGCTCTTTGGTGCGGCAACAATGAGATGGAAATGTTCGTGGCAGGGGGCGGTTGGGGGAACTCGCCGAAACAGATGTCGGATTATTTTAAGATGTACGAGTATATCCTTCCGAAGCTGTTAAAAAAGTACGACCCGGATACTTTTTACTGGCCGGCAAGCCCGTCCTCCGGCGGCGGTTTTGACAACCCGAACGATGAAAACAGGGGGGATGTGCATTATTGGGATGTCTGGCACGGGGGCAGGCCGATTACGGAATTCCAGAAATTTTATTTCCGCTATGCCTCGGAGTTTGGGTTCCAGTCATTCCCAAGCAGAAAAACCGTGGAGAGCTTCACCCTGCCGAAAGACCGCAACATCTTTTCCTACGTGATGGAAAAGCATCAGCGCAACAACAGTGCCAACGGGAAAATGATGACCTATATGGAGCAGGAATTCCGCTACCCGAAAAGCTTTGAGACGGTACTTTACGCGTCCCAGCTATTGCAGGCGGAAGCCATCCGGAATGCGGCGGAGCATTTCCGCAGATACCGCGGGCGCTGTATGGGAGCCGTGTACTGGCAGTTAAACGACATTTGCCCCGGTGCTGCTTTCGTGCGAGGAAGAGAGCATGATGACACAGGAGAGGAATATCAACGCAGAAAACCCGGCTTTCCGCAAATCCGTGCGCTTCAACATATCGAATGAAACGAGGCAGATACAAAGGGCGGAGGTTTGTTGGAAGGTCAGAAAAAATGACGGCAGCGTGCTGCGCGAGGAAAAGAGTGCGCTGGAAGTGCCTGCCTTAACGGCGGAATTCCTTCCGAAAATTGAGCTGCCGGAGCTGGACGCGTTCACGGAATATGTCAGCTACGAGCTTTCTTTAGACGGACAGTGGGTCTCAGGCGGAAGCGTGATGTTTCTTATGCCGAAATATTTTGAGTTTGTGGACCCGAAGCTGGAATGCTTTTGTGACGGGGATGAAATTACGGTATCTTCGTGTGCGTTTGCAAAATCGGTCGAAATCAGCAATGAGGAAGATAACCTGATTCTTTCCGATAATTTCTTTGACCTTCACGGGGATACGAAGACGGTAAAGATTTTGTCGGGAGAGCCGAAGGGGGCTTATCGTGCGCAGCGTCTACGATATTTAACCAAAAAAGAAAACTGCCGCGCAAAGCGGAAAAGGATGCGGAATATGCCGCTTTGCAGAAAGAAAACGAAACAATTCCGCTAGCGGGGCTTTGTGCGGCAGTTTTATGTAGGCGGGGAATTGCAGGAGGAATATAGGACTTCGCTTGGCAGGACAGGAGGGGCAAACAGGATGGCAGAACAGTCACAGGTGACACTGGAAAATGAAATTCTTCGGGTGGTAAGTCTGCCTTTCATGGGCGAAAAGATCACATCCCTTTTCCATAAAGAAAACACTTTTGAGGCGGCTGCGCAGAAAGGGGAAAACGCGGGTCAGGATCCTGCGAAGGAAGCGGCGGTTTTTTCGCCGGAACGCTCCGGTTTCGCGCGCTATGCCTACGGGCTGGATGATGCGTTCCCGAATATCGACGAGGAAGATTTTGTTTGGCATGGGAAAAAGAGGCATTACCCGGACCACGGGGAAATTTGGGGCGCGGATTTCCGGATTTTGGAACAGGAAAAGGACTTCTTAAAGCTGTATTGGGAAAGTGCGGATTTCGCGTATCGCTATGAGAAGACGCTGCGCCTTGCAGGAAATACGCTCCGGATGCATTACAGGATTTCCAATACCGGAAAGGACGTGCTCCCTGCCATCTGGACATGGCAGAGGCTGATGCGGTGTGAGGAAGATATGGAAATTTTGCTGCCGGAGGGGACGAAGCAATGCCGGAATGTGCTTTCTGGGAGTATACTTGGGGGAACGGATACGGTTTATCCATATAAAAGCGCAGCCTACGACTTTACCAAAGTGCCTTCTGCCACTTCCAAAGGGGCGGTAAAATATTATGTGGAACCGGAAATGGAAGGGGGAAGGGTGGCGGATTTCCTGACCGTTTGCTGTGGATTTTTTTACCCTTCAAAAAAAATGTGCTGCCTGTTGCGCTATGATGCGGGAAAGCTTCCGTATCTGGGTGTGTGGATTACGGCAGGGGGATTTTTAGGGGATTATAATTGTGCCTTGGAGCCGACGAATGGCTTTTATGACAGCATTAGCAGGGCGGAAAAAAATCACAGGCTGCCCGTGCTTGCGCCGGGGGAAACGATGGAGTTTGGGCTGGGGATTTCACTTTGTCCGCAGGGGGTGTGGCCTTTAAGAAGAAACCTCTTATTTTCTGCGCCATCCCGTGCTATAATACCTGAAAAATAAGTACGGTGATTCTTTAGGGCAGGGTGGAGACGTACAAATTTTACTGTAATACGGCAGGGCATAGCGGAAAAAACAGATTGCAATTTTATCACTGGAAGTATATACTATAGTTAGGTGGATACGGAATAGGGATTGGCTTTTGGGGCATTCAAAAGGTCTGGCAGTACAGCAAAAGGAAGATGGGGGAGATTGGAAAGATGGGGGAAACTTTAGAAAAAACAGGGATGCAGAAAAAATGGGAAGAACTGCAAATATCCAACGATTTCCTGTTCGGGAAGGTCATGCGTGACCCGGAACTGTGCAAAGGGCTGCTGGAGAGGATTTTCCCGGATATGGAGATTGACCACGTGGAATTCCCGGTCACACAGAAAAGCATCAATGTGGACATGGACGCGAAAAGCATCCGGCTTGATCTGTATGTGGTGGATGATACCGGGGCAGTATATGATATTGAAATGCAGGTTGTTGACACAAAGGAGCTGCCAAAAAGGACGAGGTATTACCAGTCCGTGATGGACTTGGAAATGATTGACAAGGGAGAGCCGTATACAAAGTTGAAGAAGAGTTTTATCATCTTTATCTGCCCGTTTGACCTGTTTGGGGAAGGCAGGCATATTTACACGTTCCGGAATTATTGCGCGGAGGATAAAAAAATCCCGCTTCAAGATGAGACAACGAAGATCTTTTTAAATGCGGAGGGAACGAAGCGGGATGTGGGGAAGGAACTGAGGGATTTCTTAGACTATGTGGCGGGGAGGAAACCAAAGGACCCATTTGTGGAGAAATTGGATGAG
>CAYMGZ010000026.1:0-9523 GCA_964390095.1 uncultured Lachnospiraceae bacterium
AAACCCAGATCGTTTTGATCCGGGGAGTAGGGTACCGGTTTAAGGCATAAAAACAAAGCGGGGATATTTGTTTTTGGGAATAATCCTGTAAGCGGGTTATTCATTTTTTTCTTGTGCGGAGCCGGGTTTTAGGGAATTGTCCTTCTGCCTCGTAAGTTCTGCCTTAATATATATTTACTGGACTGTCCTGTGGAAAATGCTTGAATTTATACTAAAATAATGCTATCATGAAAGAGGAAAGAAGGTACATATTGATGAAAAACAGAAAAATCGCCGTTAAAAATATACTTAAAATTGCATGGATCCTGTACGCCATTTTCAGTATCCTGATCTGGCTTCCAAAAGTAGACCGGATGCTGACCAGTGATTATTCCGAAGTGAAATCATATGTTTCACTGGATGCTTCGTGGGAGGTCACGATGGGGGGAGAGGTGTTCCATGACGTTTCATTGGATGATTTCCGTTTCCGGGCAGTAAAAAAAGGGGAAAAAATCGTGATGCAGAGGAAACTGCCACAGGAATGGGCTGTCTTACAGGGGGCATTGCGCCTTTCCATCCGCCATTGTGCGGTGCAAGTTTTTATCGATGGCACATTGATCCATGAATATGGCTTTAACAGGCTTGCGCAGGGCAAGACGGTGGGGAGTGGTTTCCAGTTCATCAATTTCCCGCAGGAGTACTGTGGGAAGACCCTGACGGTTGCGTTGGAAGTCCTTGAAGACAGGGCGTTTTCAAAATTGGATTCCGTAAGGATCTACGAGTGGGGGAATGCTTACCGTGCGGTTATGACGGAAAACCGTTTTCCTTGGTTTTTGGGCAGTTTTTTATTTGTGTTCGGGCTTGCGGGCTGTATCATAACCATGTTTGCGCTTGTATATTCCCGTAAATACCTGCGCCTTTTATGTGTTTCCTGCTTCTCCATCTGCATGGGTCTTTGGACGGTATGCTATTACCGGGTGATCTCGGTCTATGCGATCCCGCTGTATTTTGTTTCTTTGATTGAGCATATTTCACTCTACCTGGCACCGCTGCCACTGATCATTTATATGCGCGATGATGTCTGGAAACTCAAGCAGAAAGCATTCCGGGCAGTTTACCGCGTGATCCTGTACAGTGACATTGTGGCGCTTGCCGTTGCAATGGGGCTGCATTACAAGGATATTGTCCATCTGGCGGCGATGCTGCCATATATGATTGTGTTCATGCTGACCTGCCTTGTGTTCTTTTTGGTTGTGGTTGTGCTGAACCTAAAGCAGAAGGAAGTATCCGACCGCCTGTATCTGGTGGGGATACTGGTTATCATTGTTTGTATTGTGTATGACTTGGTTGGCTACAACAGTGAACGTTATTATGGGGATAATTTCCTGACAACGGTCAAAGGGGCATCCGCCATTGGTTTTCTGGTTTTTATTTTTATCCTGATCCTTTCTTTTTATATTGACCTGACCCAGAAATTGATGAAGGAGACGGAGAGGAATTCCCTGATCCGGAGTGCCTATACGGATGAGTTGACGCAGTTGAATAACCGCCGTTACTGTATGGAATATATCAATAAGCTGCAGGAGGAAAAAAATTCGGACTATACAATTCTGTGTTTTGACCTAAATAACCTAAAGAAGGTGAATGATACATATGGACACGCAAAGGGGGATGTCCTGATCCGCAGTGCGGCGCAGGTGCTTGCGCAGACCTTTGCGGAACATGGCATTGTCGCGCGGATGGGCGGCGATGAGTTTATTTCGGTGCTCCGGTTTTCTGACCGGGGGAAGGTTGCCGCCCTCATGGAGCAGTTTAAGGAAAATATCCGGCGCAAGAATGAACAGGTCAAGGATCTTTGTATGTCGATTGCCTGCGGCTGTGCGTGCGCCGGGGAAGGCGGCGATGATATTGAGAAAGTGTACCAGGTCGCGGACAACCGTATGTATGAGAATAAAAAGCAGATGAAAGAGGGGAAGGGGGAATCAGGGGAACTTCCCGGTTCCCTGCCAAAAGCCTGAAATGGTGGTAACAGTTCAGCCTTCGGCTTTCTTGTTACAAACAGTGGGAAGAAATCCGCCCGGATTCCTTGACATATATCGTTTTTTGCAGTATGATGGAAGCAATTTGTATATTTCGGATGATGTGGAGGAAATAATATGTATCATTGCTGTATTCATTTCTATTTGATCGGTGATAGCGTCCATAAGGACAACTTGTTTGAAACAATGAAGAAAATGCCCCCACTTGAACATTTTTCCCACGAATTTTTTGAGGGCGGCAGCCCTGAAGCATCCCTGGCGGCAAAGGCAGAGGCAATTTTTGTGGATCTTGGCGGTATGGATGTTGTGGGAACCGTACAATTTCTGCTTGCAAATAAGAAGGAGGATGCGCCTTTGGTTGTGTTTGCCGAAAGAGAGCAGTTTCCTGCGCTTTCCGGCATGATGGATGGCATAGAGGATGTCTGGTTTCTGCCGATGGGAGAAGAGGAACTGAAATTCCGCTTTTTGCGGTGGCAGCAGGGGTTGAAACTCGACCGGGATTACAGGCAGTCTTCCCATTTCCTTGAGGCGGCAATCAACAGTGTGCCGAATCTTATATGGTATAAAGATAAAAACGGTGTCCATGAGAAGGTGAATGACAGTTTTTGCAGGACGGTGAACAAACCGAAGGAGGTCGTGGAAGGAAAGAAGCACGCCTTTATCTGGGATGTGGCGGAGGATGACCCTGCCTGCATCGAATCGGAGCGTGAGGTGATGAGCAAGCGGCAGACCTGCGTTGCCGAGGAAATGATCCAGACGGGGGAGGGGAAGAAGCTTCTCACTACATACAAATCACCGCTCTATGATTTTGACGGGAGCGTGATGGGAACGGTTGGCGTTGCCATCGACATCACGCGGGAGAGGGCTTTTGAGGATGAAATCATAAAAAAGAACCGGACGTTGGAGAAAGTCTTTACTTCAATCGATTGCGGTATTGTCTGCCATTCCGTGGATGGTTCCCGCATCCTCAGCGTGAACGAGGCAGCGTTAAAAATCCTTGGGTATGAGTCAAAGCAGGAACTTGAGGAAGCCGGTTTTGATACGGTTGCGGATTCTGTTTTGGAGGAGGATAAGCCAAAACTGCGTGAACGTATCCGTACATTGGGGAAAGCGGGTGACAGCATCAGCACGGAATACCGTGTGCGGCATAAAGATGGTGAGATGCTGCATGTCATGGGAAACATAAAGCTGCTTATGGAAAACGGGGAGCTGTACTACCAGCGTTTCCTGCTTGACTGCACGGAGCAGAAGAAGCAGGAGCACAAGAATGAGAAGCGGCAGATTGAGCTGATCCATGCACTTGGCATTGATTACAGCCTTGTATGCCAGTTTGACTTAAATACAGGCGAAGGGAACGCGCTGCGCATCAATGACTGTGAGAAGGGGGTCCTGCGGTCGGTTTTTGCAAAAGAGGCTACACTTGTGTTGGAGGAGAATATGGGGCAGTACATCAGCACCTGTGTCCTTGAGGATGACCGGGAGATGCTCCGGTCGGCATGTTCGCGGGAATGGCTGAAAAAAGAGCTTGCCGAAAAGAATATCTGTTATGTGAATTACCGGACTGTCTGTGGGGGGGAACTGCGCTATTTCCAGATGAAGGCGGTGCGGACGGGGGATTGGAAGAAACATTGCAGCACGGTGCTTGGTTTCCGCAGTGTGGATGACGAGATGCGCAGTGAGATGGAAAAAAAGAGCCTTCTGGAAGGCGCATTGATGCAGGCAAACCGCGCAAGCAAGGCAAAGAGTATTTTCCTCTCCAACATGTCGCATGATATCCGCACGCCGATGAATGCGATTGTTGGGTTTACGACGCTGGCGTTAAGCCATATCGACCACCAGGACCAGGTGGAGGAATATCTGAGGAAGATCATGACTTCCGGGAACCACCTGCTCAGCCTGATCAACGATGTGCTTGACATGAGCCGCATTGAGAGCGGGAAGATGCATCTGGAGGAGAAGGCCTGTTCCCTTCCGGACATTTTGCATGGGCTGCAGAATATCATCCAGGGGGATATCAATGCGAAACAGCTTGAGTTCAGTGTGGACACGGTTGATGTGTATGATGAGGAGATCTTCTGCGATAAGCTGCGCTTAAACCAGGTGCTTTTGAACCTTTTAAGCAATGCGGTCAAGTATACCCCGACCGGTGGCAAGATTGTGTTTAGGATCAAGGAAAAGCAGGGTGCGCCGGAGGGTTATGCGAATTACGAGTTCCATATCGAGGATACAGGGATCGGCATGAGCGCGGAGTTTGTATCCCATATTTTTGAACCGTTTGAGCGGGAGCGCAATTCCACGATCAGCGGCATCCAGGGAACCGGCCTTGGGATGGCAATCACGAAAAATATTGTGGATATGATGAACGGAACGATCAAGGTGACGAGCAAGCCGAATATCGGAACGAAGTGCAGTGTTTCCGTGATGTTCCGGCTGAACGCACAGGCGCAAAAACCGGTGACGCTCTCGGAATTCAAGAATTGCCATGCACTTGTGGTGGATGATGATTTTAATACCTGTGACAGCGTATCCTATATGCTCCAGCAGATTGGGATGCGGGCCGAATGGACGCTTTCCGGCAAGGAGGCGGTGCTGCGGAGCAGGCAGGCACTCGGGCGCAACGATGATTATGACGTATACATCATTGACTGGCTCCTGCCGGATATTAACGGGGTCGAGGTGGTGCGCAGGATCCGCAAGGAGACGGGGAACAATGTGCCGGTTATCATCTTGACGGCTTATGACTGGGCGGATATTGAGGATGAGGCAAGGGAGGCGGGGGTTTCTGCATTCTGCAGCAAGCCATTGTTCCTCTCGGAACTTCGGAGCTGCCTAGGCTCGTTGGTGCACCAGCATGAGGAGAAGCCGGAGGAGAAGGAGAAACCGGAGCGCACCCACACGGAGCGTATCCTGCTTGCGGAGGACAATCCTTTAAACCAGGAGATTGCCGTGGAGTTTTTAAGCGAGGAGGGTTTTAAGGTCGATGTGGCGGATAACGGGCAGATGGCGGTTGACATGCTGAAGAATTCGAAACCCGGCCATTACCAGGTGGTGCTCATGGATGTGCAGATGCCGGTCCTGGATGGTTACGGCGCGGCGCGGGCAATCCGCAGCCTTGAGAATCAGGAACTGGCCTCCATCCCGATTTTTGCGATGACGGCGAATGCCTTCGAGGAAGATAAGCAGGAAGCACTGCGCAACGGGATGAACGGGCATATTGCAAAGCCGATCGACGTGAAGAAACTTGTCCGGACGCTGGATAAAGTTTTAAGGTAGGTGCATGATTTTGGGGCGTGGCGTGCCGGCAACAGGGAAGTTCCCGGCACGTTTAAAAAATCCCCCTTGACAAAACGAGGCATGTCTGTTATTGTAAATTCAAATGAAGGGGAGTAGTTGGCATCCGGACGGGTGTTTACGATACCGTCAATACGGGTCCACATATGGATGTGTGGGCTCCGGTTTCGTAACGAAGCAGCGAGACTTTTGTTGTAATAATTTTTTATTACGGCAGAAGTCTCTTTTTTATGCGCAGGCCCGTGCGGGAGAGGTATGCCGCCAAGGCGGCGCACGGGCCGCGCAGCGGGTAGGGGCGAAAAACGGTCTCCTACCCGATCATCAGGGCATCCTATTGCTGTAAAATGCCCCCCGGCAGAAATTATGGAGGTGAAAGTTATGGAGGTACTGTTACAGATTCTTTTGGTCGTGGTTGGTTTTGCCATGCTTGTGAAAGGGGCGGACTGGTTTGTGGACGGTGCGGCGGGGGTCGCGGAGCGTTTTGGCATCCCGCAGCTTGTGATCGGGCTTACGATCGTGGCGATGGGAACAAGTGCGCCGGAGGCAGCAGTCAGTATTTCGGCGGCGTTCAAGGGTGCGGCGGATGCCACGAAGGGAACGGTGGACATTACGGTTGGCAATGTGGTCGGCAGCAATATTTTGAATATCCTGATTATTCTGGGGCTGACGGCAGTGATTGCCGCCGTGGCGGTACAGCGTTCGACAATCCGCTACGAGATCCCGTTCATGATCGGCGTGACCGTGCTGCTTTTGGTCTTCGGGGTGACCGGGAATGTAGTAAGCCGGTTGGAAGGCGTAATCCTGTGGTTTTTTTTCATTGTCTATATCATTTACCTGTACCGGATGACGAAAAACCAGAAACCGGTGGAGGAAGCGGAAAAAAAGGAGGAGGCAGGGATATGGAAACTGCTTTTGCTGATTGTGGTCGGGCTTGCGCTTGTTGTGTTTGGGAGTGACGTGACGGTGGATGCGGCGACAAGGATTGCGGAGATTGCCGGGTTGTCGCCGAAATTTATCGGGTTAACCATCATCGCGCTCGGCACTTCCCTGCCGGAGCTTGTGACAAGCGTATCAGCGGCGCGCAAGGGCAAGGCGGATATCGCGATCGGGAATATCGTCGGCAGCAATATCATGAACATCCTGTTTGTTGTCGGCACAACGTCGGTGATCCTGCCGGTTCCGTTTTCCCCCGGGTTTGTGACGGATATGTGGATCGCAATCGCGGCAGCCGTATTGCTTTTGCTCTGTGTGTTCCGGAAAAAGAAGCTTGACCGGACGGGAGGGGTGATCATGCTGCTTGGATATGTGGCATATTTTGCATATCTGTGTGTTGGGAAATAATGGGAAAACAGGCGGATTTTGTTGGATTGCCGTTATAAAAAGCAGGGGGAATACAGAAATTTAAGAAAGAAAAGAGTAGAAATCATCCGCTTCCTGTGGTACACTATAGCAGAACCAAGCAAAAGAACAGAAAGGCATGGTGATCAATGGAAGAATTGGAGCAGATCATGCGCCGGATCCACCTGCTGTTTGCAAAATGTGAGCCGTATGGGGATGAGAAGGGCGGGAAGATCATTGTACCCAAAAAAGAAGTGTTCCGTTTGCTGGAGAAGCTCAATTATGCCGTGATCCGCATGATGGATGAATATGAGGGCACGGCAGAGAGCAGGGAGCGTGGCATGAACGCTTACCAGCGCGAAGGGGAGCGGATAAAAGCGGCAGCGCAGTCGGGGGCAGATGATGTTTATGCGGCTTCGCTGATTTATGTGGATAATATGTTGGAGGAACTTCATGATGTGGTGGCGGACGCGAAGGAAGAACTTTGGGAGCAGTATGCGCGTATGGCAGGGCGCTTAGATGCGCATGCAAGGTCACTGAGTGAGGACCAGGAGGAAATTAAACAACTTTTAACTGCGATGGCGCAGGGCGGGAAATATTTAAAAATCATAGAGCATGAGAATATACGTTTAAAACAGGAGGAGGAGGCGCGCGCGCGCCTGGAGGCAGAATCCTACCGGGAGGATACGGACGGGGACTGGGAGGAATACGAGGAGTATGAAGAGGATGGGGATGAGCCGGACGGGAAAGATGCAAACCAGGGGGCAGAGGATGGGTTGACGGATGCCGCGGGGGATGCAGATGGACCGGAGGCGGAACCGGCAGGCAGGACATCGGCGGACGGGGAAGCTCTTACACCGGACGGGAACAAAGTTTTGCAGGATGGGGAAATCCCCACGCCGGATGATACCAGGGCCTTGGCGGATGCCGTGGCAGGTATGCTTGGGGGCAACGGCATCCTCCCACAGGAAAATGCGCCGGGTCCCGGTACTGCCAAGGCAGCTTTTGCTTCCACACCTGACAAAAAGCCGACAGCAAAGACAGGGAAGCCGAAACCGAAAGGTTACCAGAAAAAGCACCCGCCGGCGCGGCATGCACGCATGGTTCCGGATTTGGAGGAAGAGTGGGCAAAAGAGGAACAGCGTCCGGTGCGCAAGGTCGGAACGGCAATCTACGAGGATGTCGGGCAGCCATATGATGAGCCTGTAAAAAGGGTTTCTTATGAGGTAAAGGTAAATCAGGCTTATTTTGACCAATTGGGCGAGGGCAACGTTGACCTTGACGCGGAATATTACCAATGGAAGGAAGAACAGGAACAGGCTGCCGCCGCATCCGAGGAAGAGGGCGGTGGCGCGGCAAAAGAACCGGAATCCGGCAAAAAGGATAACAATAAAAAAGAAAAGAAAAAGCGCGGCCTGAAATTCGGGAAACGGGATTGAAGGCACATACAGGGTAAAAAGGAAGGAAATTGTCATGAAAGGCAGATTTAGTTTAAAAAACTTTTGGGTGGCTTTATGTTTTTGCATCTGTCTATTTTTCACTGCCGCGACGGTGGCAGGGGGGTTGTCGGGGTGCGGCAGTAAATCCGGTGGGGAGGATACCCCGACACCAACGGGGCAAGGCAGCGCGGATACCAAAGAACCGACAAAGCAGGGCGGCGCGGATGCTTTGGACCCGCAGGGGGAAAAGCTTGAGATATCCATCGCGGCGCTCAAGGGTCCGACGGCAATTGGCATGATCAAGCTGATGGAGGATGCGGAAAACAAAGAGACCGCAAACCATTACAATTTTACGCTTACCGGCACGGCGAATGAGATCACGGCGGATATCATCAAGGGGGATATCCAGATTGCCGCCGTGCCGTGCAACCTGGCGAGTGTCCTTTATCACCGGACGGAGGGCGGTGTTTTTGTGGCGGCGGTCAACACCGTCAGCGTGCTGTATATTGTGGAGACAGGGGAGAACATACATTCGGTGGAGGATCTGCGCGGGAAGACCATTTACTCGACGGGGAAAGGTACAACGCCGGAGTATACGCTAAATTTTTTGCTGCGGGCCGCGGGGCTTGAACCGGAAAAGGATGTGACGGTTGAATGTAAGTCCGAGGCGGCGGAGGTGGCGGCGCTCCTTGCGGAAAGCGAGGACGCGGTAGCGATGCTGCCGCAGCCTTACGTGACCGTTGCGATGAACCAGAATGGGAAACTGCGCATTGCGCTTGATGTGGCAGAGGAATGGGAGCGCTACGTGGACGATGGGAGCTCGGTGGTGACGGGTGTCGTGCTGGTAAACAGGGTATTTGCCGAGGAACATCCGGATGCACTGGATGCGTTCCTTTCGGAATACCGGGCATCCACGCAGTATGTTACGGAAAATGTGGATGCGGCGGCAGAGCTTGTGGAAAAATTTGATATTATCAAGGCAGAAGTGGCGAAAAAAGCAATCCCGTATTGTAATATCGTGTTCCTTGAGGGGGAGGAGATGCAAAAACGTATTTCCGGATATCTTGCGGCATTGTTTGGCCAGGAACCGGAAAGCGTCGGAGGTGCGCTGCCGGAGGCGGATTTTTATGCGCAGCCCCGCACGGGTGAATAGGCTGTGAAAATACCATGTGCGCCATGCGTCTGTCTTTCCCTGTGGAAGGTCTGGATGGAAGGATGGTGCGTGCGTGCCGGGCGGAGGATATGGGAAAAATGGAATACATAGTGGAAATGATATTTTGGGTAGTGCTCGCAGTGGTGCTTGGTTTTTTGGGTAGCAGCAGGCGGGAGGAGAAAAAAGTTGACCCAAACAAGACGGTGTTGCGCCAGATCCCGACCATACGGTATGGGATGTATTTTATTGGGATCATCATCGGTGGGCTGTTTTGTTTTTTTGGT
>CAYMGZ010000026.1:9533-14935 GCA_964390095.1 uncultured Lachnospiraceae bacterium
GATGGCCATCCGGGACGGAGCCCACAAGGAGCAGATGTGGTTGGTTCCACTGATTCTATTCGGTGTCCTTGTCGGGGGAGTATTTGTTTTGTCAGGGTATATTTTTTATGCAAGGCACGTGTTTTTTGATGAAGAAGAACTGATTGTGGGCAGGCCATTCCACAAGATGCTGCATGTGAAATGGCAGGAGATCAGCCGCATGGAAGTAAAGGCGAACAAAACAATCCTGCTATATGGCGCGGATGGAAAGCGCTTGGTCACGGCGGGTGTGGCGCTTGAGAATTATGACCTGTTTTCGGATATGGCAAGGCGGATGTGCAGCGCGCGGATGCCCAAAAAGGAAGGGGGCTTAAAGGATGGGGAGCGCCTGATGACACGAAAGCTGGCATGGCTGGCAATGCTTTTGTATGCGGTGCTAATGTTTTCCCTTGTGGTTCTGGTTGCGCTAGTCCAGGGTTATTCTTTAAAGGATGTGCTAACAGGTAAGCTCTTTCTTTTGCCACTGATGCTTCTGGTTGGAACAGCGGCACTGTTTTATGCGGTCTTCCTGTATATGGAAAAAATTCGTTACACGAAAGATGAAATTACCTTCTACCGCCTATATGGAAAAAAGAAGTTTTTGTGGAAAAATTTAAAGAAAATCCGCAGGGTGGGGGATCTCGGCGGAACCGTGCAAAAGTTGTATCTGACTTGGGAAGGAAAGGAATACATGGTCAGTAATGTGAAATACCGGGCACATTACGATGAATTTTTAGATTTTGTGATTGGAATTGCGCTGGAGAGGGATATCCCCTCACAGAACTTATAAACATAATCCGGGCATATGCGGAACTTTAAAACAGCATATGCCCGTACAGTGCCGAAACGGAATTTATGGGAGCCGTGCGGACAGAAATTCCGTTTGCCGGGAATGGTACTGGGAGGGCATATGCGGAACTCTAATAGGAGGCTACGATGAACGAGTTTCTTACCTTATTTGTACTTGCCATCGGTCTGTCGATGGATGCGTTTGCGGTTGCGGTCTGTAAAGGGCTGGCAATGAAAAAGATGTCGTGGAAGGACGGTATCATCGTCGGGCTGTGGTTTGGGGGTTTCCAGGCACTGATGCCGGTGATTGGGTATTTTCTGGGGATCCAGTTTGCGGATAAGATCAAGGCGGTTGACCACTGGGTTGCGTTTGTGCTGCTGGCAGTGATCGGCGGCAATATGGTTCGGGAGGCTTTCTCGAAGGAGGAAGAACAGGCAAGTGCCTCCCTGGATGCAAAAACAATGTTTGTGATGGCGGTCGCAACGAGCATTGACGCGCTTGCGGTCGGGATCACATTTGCGTTCCTCGACCAGAATATGCCGGTTGCGGCAACGCTGATCGGCGTGACCACCTTCGGGCTCTCCGTCCTGGGGGTAAAGCTTGGCAACTTGTTTGGCGTAAAATATAAGGCAAAGGCGGAATTGGTGGGGGGCATCATCCTGATTTTGCTCGGTGCGAAGATTTTGATGGAGCATCTGGGGGTTTTATAGTGGGAACAGAAGATAAAATTAAAATAAATTTAACAAAATTCCGTAGAAATTGTATACATTTTTGGGAATTTGTGATATCATATCGGGTATGGGTATCCAAAATCCGAAGATTGGGGTAGTATAAGCTTGAAGGAAAAAGGAAACAGGTCGGTTATAAAGGGATTGTTGATGGTCACCCAGATTGGTATCAGCATGATCGTACCGATCTTTTTGGGGGCTTTTTTGGGTCACTTGCTTGACCGGTGGCTTGGAACAAGCTTTCTTTTCTTGCTGTTCCTGCTTTTTGGCATACTTGCGGCGTTCCGCAATATCTATAAGCTGACCAAGCCCTTTTATGCGGAGGACCTAAAGCGTGAGCAGCAGGAGCAGGCGTATTGGGCCAAACTGCGCAGGGGGCGGCAGGAAGCGGGCAGTGGGGTGACACCGAAAGAACCTGCACAAAAGCGGGAGGACCGGCAGCTTTTAACGCCGCTGCCAAAGGATACGGGTGTCACGCCGAAAAGCCGCAGGGAGTTGGCGGAGGAAGAGTTTTCTGCGTGGCGCAGGGAAAGGGAGAGAAAACAGGATGGATGAGCTTTGTTCCAAAGTACAGCCGGCACAGGAAACAAAAGAATCGTCTGCGGATGAAGAAACGATGGCGATCGACCCGGAAGAGGATGTGAAAAACGCATCGGAAACAATACGGGATATGTCGGTCGGACTCGCAGCGTGCACGGTGGCAATAGCGGCAGTGGGCTGCATATTTATGCGGGCACAATGGCATCGCTGGGTGCTCGGCGTGCTGCTCGGTGCAGCGGTGGCGGGGCTGATGTTACGGCATCTGTATGTGACAATCGACCGCGCACTTGACATGGATGGGGAGCATGCCTCAAAATATATGAAAAAAAGTGCGACACTCCGGCTGTTGATGGCGGGCACAGCGCTTGCCATCGGTGCGTTTTTGCCGGGTATTTTCCATGTTTTTGGTGTGTTTTTTGGTTTGTTATGTCTGAAGTTCACGGCATATTTACAGCCGTTAACTCATAAAGTATTAAAATTTTTAAGCAAAGGAAGGTGAGAAAGTGGGCAATGGAAGCTGTTTGCTTGGCAGTTTGCTTTCAACAGGCTTTGCGGGGCAGGCGATGCAGTTTAGCCAAAAAGACGATGTGACATTTGGCGTGGATGGTTTCTTGCAGTATGAGCTTTTTGGCCAAAAGCTCTGGCTGACAACAACGCATATCACGATGCTGATTGTCATGTTGGCGCTGGTCGTCTTTGCGCTGATAGCAAACAGAGTGATCAAAAAAGCCGATCCGGAAAAAGCACCGGGACCGTTCCTGAATGTGATTGAGTACATGGTCGAGTCAATTGACAATCTTACCAAAACAAACATGGGTGAGAAGCATGGCGGCAAATTCGCAAATTACATCGGTACGATCTTTTGCTTTATCCTTTTGGCCAACGTTGCGGGTCTGTTCGGGCTAAGACCGCCGACCGCAGACTACGGCGTGACCTTAGGGCTGGCTCTGATCACATTTATCCTGATTCATTACAACGGCTTTAAGTACCAGAAGATGGCACACATCACGAATTTGTTCAAGCCGGTCTTGCTGACACCGATCAACATCATCGGTGAGCTGGCAACGCCGCTGTCCATGTCGCTGCGTCTTTTTGGTAACGTACTTTCCGGTACGGTAATGATGGGGCTGATCTATGGTCTGATCGGCAAATTCGCGCTTATCTGGCCATCGTTTTTGCACGGGTACTTTGATGTATTTTCCGGCGCGATCCAGACTTATGTTTTCTCGATGCTGACGATGGTATTTATCTCAAATAATTTTGAGGAAGAGTAAAAATGAAGTAAGGCGGTCACTTACAAATCGAAACCAATTGATTTTAAGGAGGAAACAAAAATGACAGACAGAGGTTTAATTTTAGCATGTTCCGCTATTGGCGCAGGTCTTGCGATGATCGCAGGTATCGGGCCTGGTGTTGGCCAGGGTATCGCGGCAGGCCACGGTGCTGCGGCAGTCGGCCGCAACCCGGGGGCGAAAGGTACGATCATGTCCACGATGCTTTTGGGGCAGGCCGTAGCGGAGACAACGGGTCTTTATGGTTTTGCGGTCGCTATCATTTTATTGTTTGCGAACCCGCTCATCGGCAGGCTTTGATTCGGAGGCGGAAAAAATACGAACCGAAAGGAGGCCGGATAAGTGGGCAGTTTGTTTAGCGGTATGGGCGCGGGGACCATGTTTTTGGAGCAAGTGATCAAGGACGAGGATGGAAAAGGCCTGTTTGCGTGGATGAACCGTATTTTCGGTCTGGATGCGCAGTTGCTTGCGGATGTCTGCATCACACTGCTCGCCGTGTTTGCTTTATTCACGCTGCTATCCTATCTTCTGTTTAACCCTGCGAGGGAGTTGTTGGCCAAGCGCCAGGCAAAGATCCAGGCGGATCTTGACGCGGCGGCGAAGGACAAGGAGGATGCCATCGCTTTTAAGGCAGAGTACGACGCGAAGGTACATGCCGCGGAAGCCGAGGTGGACGAGATCCTTGCAGAGGGCAGGAAGAAGGCCATGAAGAAGGAAGCGGACATCATGGCGGAGGCAAAGGAAGAGGCGGCGAGGATCACACAGCGCGCAAGCAAGGAGATTGAGCTCGAAAAGAGCAAGATGAAGGATGAAGTAAAGAAGGAAATGATTTCTGTGGCATCTATGATGGCTGGAAAGTTTGTGGCAGAAAGCATGGATGACAAGAAACAGGCCGAACTTGTGGACGAAGCTTTGAATGAGATGGGTGATGATACATGGCGAAAATAGTATCAAAGGTATATGGGGATGCCCTGTTTGAGCTTGCTCTGGAAAAGCAGTCCGTAGATACCCTGTATGAGGAGGCAGAGGGGATTCGTAAGGTATTGGAACAGAACGCGGACCTGATGCGTCTTTTGATGCACCCGAAGATCAGCAAGGAAGAGAAAAATGCTGCCGTGAAGGCAATTTTTGATGGCAGGGTCTCCGACGATATGACAGGTTTTCTGGTGCTTATAGTGGACAAGGGACGGGCGGATCAACTGGATGCGGTTCTTGGCTATTTCCTGTCAGTGGTAAAAGAATATAAAAAAATCGGCGTGGTGGATGTAACATCCGCAGTGGAACTGACTGCGGCACAGAAGGATAAACTCTGTGCAAAGCTGCTTGCCACGACGGATTATGCCTCCCTTGAGATGCATTACAGGGTGGATGTGGCGCTGATCGGCGGGCTGGTGGTCCGCATCGGCGACCGCGTGGTGGATTCAAGCATCCGCACGAAGCTGTCGCTGATGGAAAAGCAGCTGCAGAAAATTCAGCTTTCGTAAACAAACGAGGGCCAAGGGGGCAGCGATCGTGCATCCCGGCGGCCGAACCAGAGACTATTTTATAGAAGGAAGGTGCTTATCTCTTGAATTTAAGACCTGAGGAAATCAGTTCTGTGATCAAGGAGCAGATCAAAAACTACAGCACCAGGTTGGAAGTATCCGATGTAGGAACCGTTATTCAAGTGGCGGACGGTATCGCGCGTATCCATGGGCTGGAGAAGGCGATGCAGGGCGAGCTCCTTGAATTCCCAAATGAGATATACGGTATGGTCCTCAACTTGGAGGAGGACAATGTCGGTGCGGTACTGCTTGGTGACAGTAAAAATATCAACGAGGGCGACACCGTGAAGACAACGGGGCGCGTGGTTGAGGTGCCGGTGGGTGACGTGATGCTCGGCCGCGTTGTCAATGCACTCGGCCAGCCAATCGACGGCAAGGGACCGATCACGGCGGCCAAATACCGCCAGATCGAGCGTGTTGCGTCCGGCGTTATTTCCAGAAAATCCGTGGATACGCCGTTACAGACCGGTATCAAGGCAATCGACTCGAT
>CAYMGZ010000027.1:0-233 GCA_964390095.1 uncultured Lachnospiraceae bacterium
ACATTTATACGCCAATCGTACCGGATGCCAATAAGAAAATTTCGTATGAAGAGGCAAAAAAAATTGTTTACGAGGGGCTTGCGCCGCTAGGTGATGAGTACCGCAGCCATCTGAAGGAAGGATTTGAGAACCGCTGGATTGATGTGTATGAAAACGAAGGGAAATGCAGCGGTGCTTATTCGGCCGGGGCGAGGGTCCATCCGTATGTCATGCTGAACCATACCGAAAACCTT
>CAYMGZ010000027.1:281-2366 GCA_964390095.1 uncultured Lachnospiraceae bacterium
GAAGACGACGGATAGAAAGGAGCGGGCATACCTTTTGAACCATGCGCTTGAAGGGTTCCGCACCACACTTTACCGCCAGACGATGTTCGCGGAATTTGAGATGGTCATCCACGAGATGGCGGAGCGCGGTGAGGCGCTTACGGCGGAAGTGCTGAACAAAAAGTACCATGAGCTTGTTGCGCTGTATTTTGGCGGGGATGTGGTACTTGACCCGCAGATTGATTTGGAATGGTCGCGCATCCCGCATTTTTACTATAATTTTTACGTGTACCAGTATGCGACGGGATATTCCGCGGCAATCGCGCTCTCGGAAAAGATCCTTGCGCAGGGAGAGGACGCAGTAAAAGATTATATCCGTTTCCTGAGCGGGGGTTCCTCTACCGACCCGATCTCGCTGTTAAAGATTGCCGGTGTTGACATGAGTACGCCAAAACCGATCGAAGATGCGTTGAAAGTATTTGCGGGGTATATCGATGAGATGGAGCAGCTGCTTTGCGAAGAACTTTGCTGATTGTTTGTGCCGGGGGCATTTCGCCCCCGGCATGTTTTTGTATGCACAGGCCTGTGCAGAGGAAGTATGCCACTGATGTGGCACACGGGCCGCGCACGAGTAGGGCAGATAAACCTTCCCTACCCGATTTTGCACAGACCGGCATATGGAAATTTTATATTGTCTACTTCGCCGCCTTGACGGTTATAACACATTTTTTGCGGAGGCCGCCGGAGGTGGTTGCGGTAATGGTTGCCCGGCCGGCGGAAATGGCAGTGATCTTCCCGGAAGAGTTTACCTTGCAGACGGAAGTCTTGGAAGTGCTGTATTTTACCTTGTCCGTGGTGCCGGCCGGCGAGAGCGTTGGGACAAGGAGGAAGGAATCCCCTACCGTCAATGTTTTCTTGGACGCGTTCAGTGACAGGGAGGATGCCGGGACAATACGTAAGTTTATATTTAGCACTGTTTTGTTACCACGGTAGTCGGCGGCGTAGATTGTATAGGTTCCTGCTTCGCTGACCGAAAAACGATCCGTGCCGTCCACCGGAACGAGGGAGATGCCATGGCTGCCGGAGAGGAAATAATCCGTATCCCGCCGCCCGGGGGCATACTTTAAGGTGCGCACGCCGCTTTGCGTATCGGAGACATCAACCTTGACGGTAAAGGAGGAACGGTCGTAGGAAACATCGTATTCTGCCGAGATTTTCGGTGCTGTCGTATCATCGGCAAGGTGGTAGATGACGGCACGTTCATTTCCCGCGTAGTCACTGACATAAAAGGTATAATCGCCCGCTTTGGCGAAAGAAAGGGTATCGCCCGGGGTAAGCGGGGTATCGGTCGTCCCGCGCCGGAAGGAGCTAAGTTCCCGGATGCCGTAGGCGTAACAGACCGTGCGGATGCCGGAACCGCCGCCATCGGAGCTGGTAACGGTCAGGGTCAGCCGGTTTTCGGCAAAGCCCGGCTGGAAGGAAAGGACGGGCGCTGTGTAATCCCGCCGGAGGGAGGAGGAGGCAGCAAGGAGCGCGGCAAAAGCATCCGGCATGCCCGCATGTTTTAATTTACCCTCCAACGACGAAAGCGGCTTTAGGGTTCCGGTGATGATTTCCTTGATGTTGGAAGGGTAAAGGTTTTCGCCGAAGGAATAAAGCAATGCCGCAACCCCGGTAACATGCGGTGCTGCCATCGAGGAACCGGAAAGCGACACGTAACCTCCGACACAGGTGCTGTAAATATGGATGCCCGGCGCTGCCATGTCAACGGTGGAGGTACCATAGTTCGATTTCCTTGACAGGTTTCCGCTGGCATCGAGGAAAGTGACCGATATGACATTGTTTAACTCATAGTTTGCCGGGTAGACGGGGGCACTGTTGTTGTTTGTGCCGGAGTTCCCCGCCGCGCAGATAAAAAGCATGTCGGACTGGCGGATTGCCTCCTCAAGGGCCGTGTTGGCCTTTGAGGTTCCCCAGCTAATGTTACAGATATCCGCGTCCATCGCGGTGGCATAGCGGATGGCACGCACGGCATTCGCTATCGTGCCGGAACCCTTTGCACCGCCATGGATTTTGAGCGGCATGACTTTCACGTTTGCGCAGGAT
>CAYMGZ010000027.1:2386-14691 GCA_964390095.1 uncultured Lachnospiraceae bacterium
CCCGGCAATGCCGATCCCGTTGTTTTGTACAGCGGCAATGATGCCGGCGACATGGGTGCCATGGTTGTCATCGTCGGATTCGAGGGTATGGATGCCGTCCTTTGCATAGTGGCAGACCGTGTTATCCCCATTGTAGAAATCCCAGCCCCCGGTATCGTCAATAAAGCCGTTGTTGTCGTTGTCAATCCCGTCCCCGGGGATTTCCCCCGGATTGACCCAGATATTAGCCGAAAGGTCGGGATGCCTTATGTCGATCCCCGTATCAATGACCGCTACCACAACTTCGCGGGGGGATGGCGTGGTGCCGGAGTAAAAATCCCATGCTTCCAGGACATTCATGTCAACATCATCCACGCTTAGGACCGTTGAGGTATTCATGTCCGCGATATAGCTGTAGGAGCCCGTATTATGTAATCCCCACTGGGCATCGGAATACGCGTCCTCCGAGATGGCAAGCGGGGTCAGGGGTGCATCGTAATCTGCCGCGGCAACGCAGGCTTCATGGCGCAGCAGGTTGAGCCAGAAATCCCCGGAAGCAGAAGGAACGCGCAGGAGGGCAGCCCCGTTTTCATGCCATAGGATGGAGCCTGCCGGGAGCATGGAAAAAAGGGAATCCTCCTGCCTTTGGTCCGCATTCTCCTCCATCAAAAGGATGATGTCTGAAAAATCGGTTGTGGCATCGCGGGCAGCCGCCTGTGCCGCAAAAAGGAGCACCGGTGGCCTGTCCGTGCGGGAGACGGAAAGTTTTGGGTTATATAATAATGATGGCAGCAAAAAAAACGCTGCCATCACCGTGATAGGGATAAATTTCTTGGTTTTCATGTCATGCCGCCTTTCGGAAAACTAGTGTACGCTTAAAAACATGTCTATACTATTTTCAAACTTTAGCAGTAAGAATTGAACATCATGCCACTGTAAATCGAGGTCAGGTACGGGTTTGTGAAGCCTGGTTTTGCAGTATTCGGATACGTGATGATCACTTTGTCAACGTAATCCACCGGGTTGAGCGAGATATCCGACATTTTGTGTGAAAGCCTTGCGAACAGGCCGTCCGGCTCCTCAAAAAGTGTCTTTAAGTGCTGCATCGTCTCCGGCTTTTTGATTGTTGTGGGATCAATGGCCAGGGTAAAATCTTCGTTCCGTTTGATGCCGGCACGGCTGAGTTCCTCCGGGTCGGTGGAAAGGATATGGGTCAGGTCGTTTTGCAGGCGGGCGGAACGGCGGTTGCCGGGCAGCCCGTTGCGGGATAAGCTTAACAGCGCATTGTAGCTTTTGAGGAAATTGGCAAGTTCGCCCACGGCCTGTTCCCCCGCTGTCTCCGGGCTGATGACCACCTCATGTTTTGTCTTTTTGTTTAAGGTGACGGAAAGGTCATGGTCAAAAACGATGGTATTGCTCATGCTCCGCCTTTCCTCGCCATCGACCGTAAACCTGGCGTTGGATGGTTTCTGCGTCATGTGGTCAAGCCCGAAATAGCTGACAAGCCCCGGGACAAGGCCGCCGCCGGACGTGGAATCGGAGATGGAAAATGCCGAGGCCTGGCCTTCGGCAAGCCCTGTCTCCTCCGAGGAAAGCACGATGCGGGAAGTCTGGCCCTGCGCATCGTCCTCCACCTTGGCGAGGACGTGGATGTCCGACCGGTTGATAAAGTTTGTGAGTTTGTGCATCAGCTCCCGGTTGGTCGAGAAGGTGCTGACATTGTAGGAAAACTCATAGCTGTCCTCCCCTGTCTGGATCCGGAAACGGTATGCGGCAGGGGTTGGCCCATCCCCCTCGGAAGGTACTTTGTGGCCTGTATTGACCTGCGGTGTTGCCAGGGCTTTGACCTGGATGGCAACGGGGTTGGAAAAGTGTGTGTTTTCCGCATCGGTAAGCGAGGCGGAAACGCTCTCCGGGTCGGAAGAATGTGCGGAATTGATCACGCTTGGGCGCTGGAACGCCTGCCCAAGTTCGGTCAGCGTGTCCGCGAGGGCGAGCGAGGCATCCTTTAACGCAAGGGTAAAAAGCTGTTTCTCCCCCGATAAATTGAGCTTGTAGTATGCGGAATGCCGGTTCATGTTCAAAATACGGCTATATACAGCTTTTAATTCATTCGGCTTGTGTACAGAACGCGTGCGCGCCGAAAAATTCGAGGAATATTCAGTTAATAAATGATTGTATGCCTGAATCATGGCGGCCTCCTGTCTTAGCAATGTCGAAAAAAGGCATAGCTATACTTATAATTAGTTCTATTATAACACGGAAAACGCATAGTGTAAAGAAAGAATTTTTTTGGCCGCCGATTTTTTGCTGCCTACCGATGGAGTTTCTGGGCGGTCTTTTTTAAGCCTGCGACCAGCCCGCCCACAAAGTTTTTGCCGCCCGCCGCATGTTCCTTGGCGAGGCGGGCAAGGCGCAGTTCACTTTCCTTGCGGTAATGCCCGTAAGTTTTTGCGATGTAATCAAAAGGCTGTTCCCTGAAATCCCGCCAGAATTCATCGCGCCCCTCCGGGCGGTGGAATGGCCGTTTGAGTGGGGTCTGCATGCACTCCTCAATGCGGCAGGGCGAAAATTCAAGGTTTTCTTTTATGGCATCAAACATGTCCACCGCCTGTTTTGTGTTGAGCAGGACAAGGGAAACACCATGGTTGTCATCAAAACCGGGCACCGCTTTTTCAACCCGCCAGAAATCCCCAATCGTTAAGTCGCCCGGATGTGTAATGTCTTTGTACGGGCAGTAATAGCAACATTCCCGCAGGATCTTGTGGGAGTAGAACAGGTTGCGGAAAACCCTGCCGTGCACTGTCTCGCGTGTGCAGTCGGGCTTTTCAAGGACCAGGGTCTCAACATGTTCATCCCAGCCGAAATCCTTCTTGTTGCGGAAATCCACGTCCACACAAGTTCCGCCGTGCAGTTCTTCCTGCCACTGCACATATTTTTGCCATACGAGCGGGCTTGGCACACCATGGCAGAGGATGTCCAAACAAAAAAGCAAATCCCCGTAATCCGTTCCAAGGAAGGCTTTTAAGCCTGCCACCTGGCAGGAAGTGCCGGAAAAAAGCACTTTTCTCCCGTCTTTAAGATCTTTTTGCACCTGCCGGAAGGCATCCGCCATATCGCTCTGGATATATTTGGAGCCGTGTATCCGGTCGCGTTCTTCCTTATGTTCCGCCCGGATGTGGGTGGCTTTTAGCACCCCGTCCATGGCACAGCCGTAGACGATGCCGCCCCCATCGAGCACCGCGTCGGACACTGCCCCGAAAATCCCGCCGGAGCGGGAAGCCATGCGCATTTCGAAATTTTTGTGTTTTACTGCATATACAATTGGAAAGTCCATGACTGCCTCCATTATTTAAGATATCCCTTTTTTTTCTGGTCTGCCTTGAATGCGCAGACGCTAAGACATTTGTAACAGCGGATACATTTTTGTTTGTCTATGGCAGGGTAGGAAAAGCCGGATTTATTTGGCTGCATCCGGATTGCCCCGGTCGGGCATGCCGCATAGCAGGCGGAGCAGCCGCAGCAGTTCGCGCGCTTTTTAAAAAGCACGGGCAGCTCCCTTGTTTGTTCAGTATTTGTTTGCATGTTGCCCCTCGATTCTGCGCGTTTTCGTGCGCATGGATAGTCTGTATCCATATATTTTGGAAAAATTACGTACCCAGTATACATCAGATGGCATTTGTTTTCAAGACAAATGCTTTGTTTTTTTGCCCGTATTCGAAAATATAGGGCAAAAACGGCTTGATTTTGTACAATTATTAGGATATACTAGAAACTGGATAATTACAAGCAGAAAGATACCGTAAACAGGGGGAAACCTGAAAATAGAAAACCGGGGAGTGTAGTCGCTTGAAAGAAAAAATCGAGCAGTTAGCGAACGAAAAATTTGAATATCAGATGCCGGGGCTTTGCATTGAGCCGGAAAAACTGGTGGTCTGCGTGGAGGCAGGGCAGCCATACGAGGGGGACATCCATGTCACAAACAGTGCGGGGCGCAGGATGAAGGGGGTAATCTACACGGACAACCTGCTGTTTACCTTATCAAAAGAACAGTTTGTCGGGGTGGAGTTTCACATCCCTTTTGTTTTCCATGCGGAGCATGTGGAGGCAGGGGAACATTTTGAGGGCAAATTGGTTTTTGTGACGGATGCGGGGGAGGAAAGCCTGCCATATGAAGTCCAGGTCCAATATCCTGTGTTGGAGGCAGGGGATGAACGCATCCGTGACCTGTTCCAATTCACAAGTCTCGCAAAGGCTGACCCGGATGCCGCACAGGCGCTGTTTTTTGGCAGGGATTTTGCGCGTGTGGTCTTTTACCACGACAAGCGGTATGAGCTTTTGTACCAGGTCCTTTCCGCAACAGGGCGGCGAGGCCAGGCGATGGAAGAATTTTTGATTGCCACGGGGAAAAAAGCAGCGGTCAGCCTACATTTGGAACAGACAGAATTTTCCTATGAGGTGGGCAACTATGATTTTGCGGACCAGCTGGTCCTGCACAAAAGCGGCTGGGGATATTTGGAAGGGAAACTTGTGTGCGATGCCGGTTTCGTGCGGCTTTCCAGAGAATCGTTCTCGTCCGGGGATTTTGTTAATGATAAGCTTGTGGTGGATTTTGTTGTCTGTGCCACGGGGTGCACACCCGGGAAAAAAGAAATAACGCTCCGGGTGCTGACACCGAAAAAAGAGCTTGCCGCGCGCCTTACCTGCACGGTACCACACAGAAGGGCAGAACAGTGGAAAAGGCGGCAGCGGGAGAAAAAGACCATCTGCGAATTGTTCCGGGCTTTCCTTGCATATTACGGCGGGGATGGCAGTGCGAAGCATTTTTTGGAACAGGCGAAGGAACCGCTTGAGCATTTGCGCAGTGGGGGGGAAGGGAACGGATATGCCGGGAAATTCTGCCAGCTTTATTTCTGGCAACTGGCCGGCAAGGACGCGGCAGTGAAGGAATCGCTTGCGCTGGTTGGGGAGGCGGAACTTTCCGGGGATGCGAGGCTGCTTGCAACCCTCTACTATTTTTGCGCGGTGCAGAAAAAAGAACTGCTGCCCGCAAAAGAGGCTGCGGAACGGGTCCGTGACCTTTGCAGGCAGCATCCGGAGGACGCGGTACTTTTCCGGTATTTCCTTTTGCTGGAGGAGGAGTACCGGGACAATACCCTCTGTTTTGAGGCGATCCGGGAGTTTACGGAGGAAAATGGGTTTTCGGTCCTGCTGCTGGCCGAGGCAATGCGCCTCCTGCGAAAGGATGCTTCCCTGCTGCAGGCGTTGGGCAGTTTTGAACTGCATGTGTTAAAACTTGCGCTTTCGTCCGGCTGCATGGATGTGAACCTGATGCGCCGGGTGACATATCTGGCGAAAAGGGAAAAAAGGCTCACCCCGCTGCTCTATCAGATATTGGAAAAATGTTACAGAAAAAAACAGGACGATGAGCTGCTGGGCGCGGTCTGCACATTGATTATAAGGAGTGGGCGCAAAAAGGCGCAGGATTATATCTGGTTCGGGCGTGCCATCAAACGGCAGTTAAAGATTGCCCAGCTCCCGGAATATTACATGTATTGCCGCACGGAAAAAGAAACAGAGCCAATCCACCCCAATATCCTTCTGTACTTTTCCTACCGCTGTGAGCTGGGCGAGAAGAAAAAGGCAATGCTGTACGCTGACCTGATCCGCCACAAGGACGAGCACGCGCCGCTTTACCCGAAATACTTTAAGGGCATGGAGGAATTTGCGGGGGAACAGATCAAAAAAAAGGCGGTAAGCGATGCGCTTGCCGTGGTCTACAATGAGGTATACCGTGATGGGATGCCAAAGGGGCTGCTCCCCTTCCTGCCAAAGGTTGCCTTTGCGCACCGGCTTTCGTGCGTGCGGGGAAGGTTCGTGCAGGTGGCCGTGTTCCATCCTGGGGAAAAGGAACCCGCTTTTGTGCCGGTTGTGGACGGCAGGGCGACGGTCATGCTCTACACGGAGGACGCGGAAATCTTTGTGTTGGATGAAAAAGGCGCATATTATCCGGTGGGCAACTTAAAAAACAAAGAAGAAGACAGCGTCAGGGTGACGGTGGAACCACTTGTTTTTTTGGAACAGCACCTGTCGGCATGTTATGGGGCAGGCTGCACGGAACTCCCTCTTTTGCTGCATTTAAAAGAATGGGAGAGCAAATACCAAAAATACAGTGGCCGGCCGGCAAAACTCAACCAGGCCCTGTTGGAAAACCCGGCGGCATCGGACGGGCTGCGGGAGGATTGCATCCATTTCCTCATGGAATATTACTATGACAATTATGAGGGGGATTTGTTTGAGCATTACTTAAAGCAGATCCGGCTGGAAAAATTCACGCGCAAAGAGCGGGCGCGCATCATCCAGTTTTTTATCATGCGGGGCTATTATGAGCGTGCCACGCAGGCATTAAAGCAGTTTGGCGTGGCGGGAACCGAAGTAAAATGGCTGGGGAAACTGGCGTTACGCTGCCTTGAGGGCATGGGGCAGCCGGAGGCGGACCCGTTTTTGCTTTCCATTGCCTTTTATGTTTTTGAGTGCGGGCGCTGTGACAGGGAGTTGTTAGCTTACCTGTGCAAATTTTACCATGGCCCGACGGGGGGGATGTATGCCTTGTGGAAGGCAGCACATGATGAGGAACTTGACACGGAAAGCATTGAGGAAAGCCTGCTGGGGCAGATTTTGTTCTCGGAGAGCGGCACGAGGAACGCGCAGACGGTATTTCTAAGCTATTACCGCTATGGCACGAACCAAAAGCTGATCCGGGCATTCCTCAATTACTATGCGTATAAATTCCTGCTCAAGGACAGGATGGTCCAGACGGAGGTTTTTGAACTGATGGAGCGGGAAGTCTCACTGGAGGAAAATGAAATCTGTACCCTGGCGCTGTTAAAACGTTATGCACAGGAGGAAGTGCTTACGGAGCGGCAGAAAAGTTTTTTGGAATACCAGCTTCCTGCCATCCTGAAGAAAGGGATCCTGCTTCCGTTCTTCCGCCGTTTTGAAGATTTTGTACAGCTTACGGAGGAATTGTACGACAGGACTTTTGTGGAATACCATACGGACCCGGCGCACCGGGTTGTGCTGCATTACCGGATCGGAAACCAGGAACAATATTCGGAATGCGAGATGAAAAATGTCTGCCACGGCATCTTTACGGCCGGTTTTATCCTGTTCCGCGAGGAAAGCATGCAGTACTATATCACGGAGGAATACGGCGGGGAGACGGTGATCACAGAAAGTACGGCGGCCGTATCGGCGGAGGATGTACTGTATGACGGGAAGAACCAGTATGAAGTCCTAAACCTCATCCTTGCGGCGCGGCAGATGCAGGACGATACGGCGGTAATGAAGCTGCTCGAAAATTATATCCGGATGGAATACGAGGCGGAACATTTATTTAAATTGCTTGACAGTTAAAATTTCCGGGTAACCCGACTACATAATGCCAGCCATATACGTTCGGCCAGTGCAGTACGGTAAATTTTGGCGTTATGTAGTATAATATCAGGAATGGACATATTTAGGGGCAGGGGTGGCGGAACATAAGAAAGGGAGAAGGCAAGTGTTGGAAGAGGAATTTTGTTATGGCTTGGATTTGGGGTGGGAGATGGCGTTGCTCAGCCGCTATAATGTGAGGACGAAAGAGCCGGAGCCGGTTTGCTGCGGAAAGGACGGGCAGGAACTTTCGATGCCCATCCTGATCGGCCGGCGCTCTGTGGATGGGGAATGGCTCTGCGGGCAGGAGGCAGCACACGCCGTTGCAGACGGTAAGGCGCAGGCGGCAGGCAGTCTCTTAAAACGCCTGCTTTCCGGGGACGAAGTCTTTCTTTGCGGGCAGACGTACCATGCGAAGTCCCTGATGGAAGAATACCTGCGGTGGGTCCTTTCCCTGCTAAATCCGCCCGCAGGAAAAAGGATCACGATGCTTGCGGTCACGCTGCCGGAGGGTGCGCGGGAGGCGTGCGGTACTCTTGCGGATTTGTTTGCCCGTCTGGATGTCGCAGTGGGACAGCTGTTGTTTTTGTCACATACGGAATGTTTCATGCGCTATGTCGTCAATATGAAGCAGGATATCTGGGCGCATGATACGGCATTGTTTGAATGCGGTGAAACGCATTTTTATTATGAGCGGGTATATTTTTCAAGAAAACGGGAACCAATGGCCGCTTTGTCGGAGAAAAAAGACCTTACAGGGGAATATTATGGCAGGGGGATTTACCGGGAAGGGGCGGAACGCAAGTCGTACTGGTTTTACAACATGGTGCAGCAGCAGCTAAAAAACCAGCCGGTCGCGTCGGTCTTTGTGACGGGTTCGGGTTTTGCGGATGGCTGGGCGATGGGCGCGCTGCAAAAGCTCTGTGAGGGCAGGCGCGTGTTTTATGGGCAAAACCTTTTTGCGCGTGGGGCCTGCTATGCGGCGCATATGCATTTTGGGAAGCCGGTCTGCCTTTTCCTTACCGAGGACATGACAAGGGAGGATATCCTGGTAAAGGCTTACCATGACGCGAAAGAGCAGTATCTCCTGCTCTCGGAGGCGGGGAGTGATTACCGCGCCGTGCGGCAGACGCTGCGGTTTATCCTTGATGATACGGACGAGGTGGAATTTTTGGTTGACCATGCCATGCGGCGTGAACCCCTGCATGAGGTCATGATCCTGGACCATCCGGTACGGCGGGGAAATAAGACCGTGTGCCTGGAGCTCCGGCTTTTTTATGTGGACCGCGATACGCCGGTGGTACAGCTGCGTGATATTGGTTTTGGCAAAGAAAGGACAACATACCGCATATGGGAACAGATTTTGTAAACCGTGCGGGGAAAGGCAGGGAGGTATGGGGAAAATAATACTTTGTGTCGGGAGGCGGGCCAAAAAACCGTATGTCTTCCGGGCGACCGGTGATGCGGTTTCTAGCATGGAGGAACTTTGCCATGTCCTCTACCAAAATGCCTTCGAAATCCAGGAAGAACTTTATTCGGAGGAATTTATCCGTTTTATCGGGGAGGAATTAGGGCTTTCGGAGCGCGCGAAACAACTTCGCACTTTAGTCGATGCGCATGCGGGGGTAAAGGATGTGATGGTTGCATGCTTTTGCAGCGCTGATTATTATGATGCGAAGGAAATCAAGGCATTCCTGCAGGAATACGACGCATTTTATGAAAAAACCCCGCTGGAGCGCAAAAAGTGGAAAGCCGACGGGCTTTTTCGGCAGGGCAAGGAGCGGGAGGCGGGTCGGATGTATCAGGAAATCCTGCTTTCCGGGGGGCTTGCACAGCTGCCAAACGACGTTGCGGGAGACCTTTTGCACAATGTGGGCGTAGCGAAAATGCATTCTGGCAACATCAGCCAGGCGGTGGAATATTTCCGTGACGCATACGAGCGCAACGGTGCCGATGATACACTGCGCCAATATCTGATCGCGCTTGTGCTCTCGAACCAGAAGGAGAGGATGAACCAGGAATTGAAGGTGCTCACGCCGCGCAGTGAGCTTACGGCACAGGTGGCACAGGAGGTCTACATGGCACGGAACGCCGCGGAGCAGACAGCGGAATACCAGGAGCTTGAGCGGCTTCGGCGGCTGCGCGATGAAGGGCGCGTTGCCGAGTATTACCAATGCATGGATACACTCTTGGAGCGGTTGAAAGAAAAATACCGCAGGCAGGCAGGGTAGGGGTAGAGTGTCCGTCTGGGGGTATGGGGAATCCAAAATGGCATACCGTAGGTGGTGCGGGAAGGATTTTTTAGGAGATATGCGGGATATAAAACAGGAGGGCGTTGATGAGGTGGCGGAAAAAGAAAAAGCAGGAAAATGAGCAGGCACTTGACGCGAAAGAGGCATTGCGCCAGCTAAAGCGCAGTAAAAACGGCTTAAGCAGAGAGGAGGCGGCGCAGATCATCGGTGTTGTCTGTGAGCAGGTGGACGAATTAAAACGCCAAATTGGTGTTTCCCAGAAGGAATATGAGGCGGTAACCTCCTACCTGACGGACATGCAGAAAATTGACCGGATGGAACCCGCCAGCCGCCAGGCTTTAAACGATGCGGCGCGCAACATCATCAACCTGACAAAGGAGCGCGTCAAATACCAGAACAGCAGTGACCGTGTGCCGATGCAGCAATACCGGGCAATGGAGCGCTACGAGAAAGAAATCCCGGACGCGCTGAAAAACATCTACGAACAGGAGCAGTACCAGGAAATGATCCATTCCGACCTGCGGCAGCTCGACGGGGAGAGGGCCGTGATCGAGTACGAAAAAGAATCCGCCGGTGACAAAAAAATATTTTTGAAAAATCTGGCGGTCGGAGGCGGCTTTCTGGTCGTTTTTTTGTTTTTGGTGCTTCTGGCGCTAAACTTAGCCACCGGGGCGGACATGCTTCTCCCGATGCTTATGGTGCTTGCACTCGCGGCGGGGTTGGTGGCGTATATCACCGTGACGGCGGGGCGCTGTGGGAGGATTTTGCACGAATCGGACTACAAATTAAACCGTGTGATCCAATTGACCAACAAAATCAAGATCAAACTTGTCAACTGCACGAACGCGCTGGACTATATTTATGAAAAATATCAGGTAGAAAGTTACCGGGAACTGACGGAAATCTGGGAGAGGTACGTGCGCACAAGGGATGAAGAGAGGCGCTACAAAAAAAGCACGGAGCTGCTTGAGCATTACAACCGGGAGTTGCTGAATGCGCTTTACGGTGAGGAAGTCAAGGATGCGGAAATCTGGCTGTACCAGGCGGAAGCACTGCTGGATGAAAAGGAGATGGTGGAGGTGCGCCACCATTTAAATATCCGCAGGCAGAAAATCAGGGAGCGGCTGGAATTTAACAATGAGCAGCTTGTGATGTGCAGGGAGGAACTTTCCCAGATTGCGGAGGGAAATGGCGCATATGCGGACCTTGTGGAGGAGATTGCGGCGGAGCATGGGATTTAGAAATCAAAGCGGCGCTATACCTGTAATATCAAAATACTTCATGGAGGATTTCAAAAAAATTGGTACAATAAAAATTACAAAAGCGCTTTTGAATACTATTTCGGAGGTACAATACCATGTCAACGATATCAATTGGTGCTACGATTAAGCGGCTCCGCCGTGAAAGGGACATTACGCAGGAACAGCTTGCCGAATATTTAGGGATTACCTCGCGTGCCGTGTCACAATGGGAATGTGACAGGACCGCTCCCGACATTTCACAGCTCCCGGCACTCGCGAATCTTTTCGAGGTCAGCGCGGATGTTCTTCTGGGAATCGACATTACGCAAAAAGAGCAGCGGATTTCAGAGCTGTTAAAAATGGCGGAAAAGGAGGAGTTTGCCGGTTATTTCAAGGAAGCTGCCGCTATTTTACGGGAGGCTTTGCACGAGTTCCCGAACAGCCATAAAATCATGGCGGCACTGATGGCCTGCGGTTACCGGGAAGCCGACGAGGAGGAAGACAAGGGCAGGCAGGCGCAGCAAAGACAGGAGGTCATTGCTCTTGGAGAGCGGATTCTTTCGGACTCTACGGACGATGAGGTGCGGTATGTTGCAATCCAGCATTTGTGCTACACCTATTCCAGGACCGGAGAAACAGAAAAAGCCGCCGCCATTGCAAAAAAAATGCCGGAACGCTTTATGGCCGCACCGTCGCTTTTAGCCGCCATCTATACCGGAACCGAGCGTTTCCGGTTGTTACGGGAGGAACTGCTTCTGACAGTCTCTTCAAATTTGTACACGGAGATGTGCTTTAACAACAGACGGCTGGAAAACGGCTGCACCCCTTACACAAATCAGGAATATCTCGAAATCCTGAAAAAATATCTTGCAATTCTGGATATTGTTTTTGAAGACCAAAACTATGGCTTTTGTGCGCAGCTTGTCGGAAGGACACAGCTTAGCATGGCATGGTGCCATATGCAGGAAAAGCAGTATGATGCGGCGGTTTCCTGCCTGCAGGAAGCGCAAAAGTTTTCCATCTGGTGGGATACCTCCTACGACCCGGCAAAGACCTATACCTGTCTTTTGTTCCGCGGCATGGAATTTGGGGCAGTACATCACAATGACCCGGAGAATGAATGCCGGTACCAGTTAAATCAAATGAATCAGCCGGTTTTTGACCCTATACGGGATACGGCGGAGTTTGCTGCGGTTGTCGGGGCATTAAAGCCTTATGCGGGGATGAGGGAGCACGGAAGGTAGATTTAGACCGGGATGGAATCTTTGGAACCCTGCCTGCTGCAAGCCTGCGGGAAGTCTTGTTTTTCATCAAATATACCGAAAATAAGGATGAATTAAGTCAGATATTAGAAAATAACAAAAAGAGGTTCGGGGAACTGGAACACAGGGTGGCGGAG
>CAYMGZ010000028.1:0-8459 GCA_964390095.1 uncultured Lachnospiraceae bacterium
GCCTTCGGGTTCGGCATAAGGCCCTTCGGGCCGAGCACACGGCCAAGGCGGCCGACAACACCCATCATGTCCGGGGTCGCAACAACAACGTCAAACTCGAACCATCCCTCGTTCTGGATCTTCGGGATCAGCTCGTCACCGCCCACATAGTCCGCACCCGCTGCCTCTGCCTCCGCAACTTTGTCACCCTTTGCGAACACGAGCACGCGCACCTTCTTGCCGGTTCCGTGCGGCAGTACGACTGCACCACGGACCTGCTGGTCCGCATGGCGGCCGTCAACACCAAGGCGGATATGGAGTTCAACCGTCTCGTCAAACTTCGCGGTGGCTGATTTCTTTACTAAGCTGACTGCTTCCGCAACGTCATACTGAACGCTTCTGTCGATCAGTTTTGCTGCGTCCTGATATTTCTTTCCTCTTTTCATTTTCTTAACCTCCTGGTGGTATTATCGGGAGAATCTGTGTCCCTCCCACAATGGGGCAAAGGACTCCTGCCCTTCCCCTGCCCGTCCGGATGCCTGATTCCGGACATGCGGATCCCCGCAGCGCATCCTGCTGCCGCGGACCCCTTCCCTACCGTATCATCAGTCATCGACTACGGTGATGCCCATGCTCCTTGCAGTGCCCGCGATCATGCTGGTGGCAGCCTCGATCGTAGCGGCATTCAGATCCGGCATCTTTAACTCGGCAATCTTTTGCACCTCGGAGCGCTTGATCGTCGCAACCTTCACCTTGTTCGGCGATGCGCTCGCCGTTTTTAAGTTGCATGCCTTCTTCAACAGAACCGCTGCCGGCGGGGTCTTGGTGATGAAGCTAAAGCTCCTGTCCGCATAAACCGTGATGACAACCGGGATAATCATACCTTCCTGGTTCGCGGTCCTTGCGTTGAACTCCTTCGTAAACTGCACGATGTTTACGCCGTGCTGGCCGAGCGCCGGGCCAACCGGTGGTGCCGGGGTCGCCTTTGCAGCAGGGATCTGTAATTTAATGTAGCCTGTAACTTTCTTTGCCATGATTCGTAACCTCCTAAATTTGTGGTATTAGCGGGAGACTTATAGTCCCTCCCACTTGCAGATACTTTGGCAGCACCCGCAATTTAACTTTCGACCCGGATATCGGAAAAACTGATCTCCACCGGGGTCTCGCGCCCAAACAGGTCAACGTTGATGCTGACCGTCTGCTTGTGTGGGTTGATTGCACGGATGATGGCCTGGGTATTCTCCCAAGCCCCGGATATCACCGTCACCGTGTCGCCCACCTCAAAGTCATAGGACAGCTCCGCTTCCTTCTTGAAGCCAAGATTGATCATCTCCGCCTCCGAGAGCGGTACAGGCTTTGAGCCGGGACCTACAAACCCCGTCACGCCGCGCGTGTTGCGCACGACATACCAGGTATCCTCGTTCATCTCCATATGGAGCAGCACGTAGCCCGGGAAGACTTTCCGCTGGACTTTTTTCTTCACGCCGTTTTTCAGCTCCGTCACTTCCTCAAGCGGAACGGAAACCTCAAGGATCTGGTCCTGGAGATGGCGGTTCTCGATCGTCTTCTCAATATTCGCCTTTACCTTATTCTCATAACCGGAATAGGTATGAACCACATACCATTCTGCTTCTGCCATATCGTCACCCTATCCTAAGTCAGACTATAACATTGATCCCGGCCCGGATCACCATGTCGATCAGGGCGATCAGCACACCCAGTACAACCGAAACGATGACGACGACTGCGGATTCCTTGAACAACGTCTCCTTATCCGGCCAGATGATCTTGGAAAACTCAGCCTTCAGGCCTTTGAACCAACTCTTTTTTGCCGTTTTCGGGGCCTTTGGGTCCTTCTGCTTGCCTTCCGGCTTTTCCGCTGTGTTTACAGTAGCTTCTGCCATGATTCTTTTCCTTCCCTGCGGATAAATCCATTATCAACGCATGATGATATTACTTGGTTTCCTTGTGTAACGTGTGAGACCTGCAGAACTTACAGTATTTCTTGGTCTCCATTCTGTCCGGATGATTTTTCTTTTCTTTCGTCGTGTTGTAATTACGCTGCTTGCATTCCGTACATGCCAATGTGATCTTTACTCGCACAACCTCCACCTCCGTGAATTTTTTCGTGATGGGCAAGGCACATCCCTGTCATTAAAAATGGTCTGCCCGTGACAACGTGTATCTGTTTCATACAGGTCTTCACTTATTTTCAGGCATAAAAAAAAGACCCTTCCATAGCCGTTTCACTATAGCACAGAAGACGCTATGCTGTCAAGCATTTTTTTGCGCCCTTCCTAAAATCTGCGGGTCAAAAACCAAAAATCGGTTAAAACCCATTTTCCCCTATATGGGCAGGAAATAAGGGGGCACTATGGAAAAATTTTCCTGATGCCCCCTTTTTTGAAAACCTGTTATCCCTTCCTGATTTTTAACAGCCTAAGCGCACGCGCCGGCATTTCCAAATATATTTTGTTTTTGTCCGTCCTGACATCTTCACATATTTTCCCGCATGGCGTTTCCAGCACCGCGCCCGCAACCGGGAAGGCATGTACGCAAAGCGTCACAAGCTCCGGCTTCCCACGCAGGTTTTTCGCCAGCACATAAATCCCGTCCTGTTCGGCTGACGGATAGACGGCCAGCAGAACCGTACCCTGCTTTTTTGTTCCCATAACCGACAATAAAGACTTTTTGCCTTCCCCATCGCCTTCTTCCACAAGTGCCCCGGCCACCACCGGGCAGGTGGCATGTATCCCGTCCTCCCAGAGCATACGTTCTTCGAACATGCCATGCACATTCAACTCGTAAGCCAAAGTGATTTCCCCCTGCTGGTCGGCAAAAAAATTGGTATCCCAATAATTATTCAATGCCCACGCAAGCAGGAGCGGGTTCTCTTTCCTTGCAATGCATTTGTTCTCCTTCCCAAAATGAAAATCCCCGACCTGTACCATCGGTGCGTCCGGGCAGGCAAGCGTCACCGTTTTCCCGCCATGGTAAACCGCAACCGCACCATCCACCGTCATCCAATCACGGCACACGGCACCAAGCTGCTCCTCATCCAGCTTCACGGCTTCCCCGGCAGTATCATAGCTGCATTGCCAGCCGCCCTGGAACTTTAACGGAAGGACAAAATATATGGATTCCGGCTCGTAAACCGGCTTCTTTTGAAAAGATATTTCCATGCGGATGTTCGGCTGATGTGCATAAAAAGTGATTTCCTGCCGCATATTTTCTGTCCCTGCAAGGCTAAGTGCCACTGAAAATGTAAGGAAACCGTTTCCTTTTTTGATCTTCCATGCCTCCTGCTGTGCATCCGGCAAAACCCCGGGAACGGCACGCTCCCGCTTTGCCTGCCACCCATGGTTCCACTGGCTGATGCTGCGGTTCCCAAGCTCCACATCCCTCGGGAACAACGTCGCACGCCCGGCAGGATTTTTTTGTGCATCCACCGTCTCCCTCACCGGGTCAAATAAGGAGTAGCCCCTGTCCGCCTCAAGGATATCCATCCCGATTTCTTTTGCATGGATCTGACAAATCCTCCCGCTTTCTTCGTCAAATGTCACGCGGTAATATGGGGTTTCCACAAAGCCTTCCCCCACGGCAAACGCATCTTTTCCGCCTGCGGCTTCCTCCTGCATTTTCTGTATTTTCCCGAACGGGAATTCCATATGCGTAAATGGCGGCACACGGACAAAACCCGCATGTTCCATCTCCTCCCCGTTTTTTATATACGGTACATAGCTTTTACTGCGGATGGAACTTAACTGCCTGCAGCTTTCTGAATAACTCTTCGGGTAACATAACTCTGCCATCTGCGGCACGCCGGAAGTATTGGTCAGCGTGATACCCAAAAGAGCGTTGCTCTGCCATGGGTTTCCGTTGAATGCCTCCACACGGTTTGCAAGCAGGTACCCGGACAGGTCCGCCGCCGTGTAAGCCATGGCAAATTTATGCACGCTCTGTGCGGTGGTTTCCGCATCCTCCGGCTCCCTCACGGACTGGGATGCCCCCCATGTATGCTCATCAAACAGTAAGATATTTTTCTGGCACTCCTCTTTCACACGCTCATAATGTTTGCCCGCCCTGCCGGTCAGGCACTCAAAAAACTCCGCTTTTGCAAATGTCTGTTTTGCAAGCCTTGCAACGCGCGTTTCCCTCGCCGTGCTCGCGCTGCCAAAATTCCAATAATCCGTCCAGTCCCCCGCATATTCCGCGACGCTGCCCGCAGGCTCTTTCAGCACCCGCTCCCGCAGCATGTCCGCCGTGACAATCCGGATTTTTTGCTCATGCCCTTCCTCATTATAATGCCGTATCAAATCCGCCAGTTCAAAATCCGGCGAATTATTGTCATAAAGCGGCGGGTTGGTTGCCGTCAGGAATGCAAACTCATATGGGTATCCCATTTCCCCAAGCCGCCCCACATATTCCACCACACCCTCATGCATGCGCTTTGTGGAATGCTCATGTGTAAACATGAATTGGCTGAACAGGGAGTAATGCTCACCAAGGAAAGTCCTCAGTTTCCGCCCGTCCGCCATCCCCCAGTCAAACAGGGCCGGCCGCGCAAACGGGATGCCGCCGAAATGGATATTGATCCCCGTCAGGTAAAAATCAATGCCCTCATCCAAGAGAAGCCCCCCAAGCGGCCATGGCTGCCCGTTTACATCATGGTTGATGGCGGTGCGGACCGTGATGCCAAGTTCCTTCTCAAGCCTCCCCTTTGCCGCAAGCGCCATCACAAGTTCACGCGCGTTGCAGCCGGGCGTAGTGTGCATCGGCAGGGCCGTCACACATATGCTGCCGTTTACAATGCATTCTTTTAGTTTTGCAACCTGCTCCTTTGTTGCTGTCAAAAGCCATTTTTCCAACACGCAGTTTGCCTCGATTGTCCAGCGGTAACGCGACTCTTCCGGATAGTCCTTCGTCCTCTCCACAAGTTCCATTGCCTGCGTCAGATAGTCCACCTGCAGCTCCATCAAAAGTGGCTGCGGGTGCGTGTATCCGATATCCAGATGGCTGTGCATCATGCACCATATCTCTTTGACCATATGAAAGCTCCTTATATGAGTTCCGCATATCCCCTCCCACCACCCCTCCACCGGGGAAGGGATTTCCGTCCGCCCTGCTCCCGCAAATCCCTTCCTGGGTGCTGGGCGGGGATATGCTGTCTATAAATGCTACTTTACATCTTTTTGTGCCCTTACCGCACCGTCGCCCGCAGGATTTTTACTTCCCCCGATATCGGGCGGATGACACACTCCTTTACCTTGGCCGGAAGGATGAAGGTTTCCGCATAATGCACCTCATATGGCGCAAATGAACCGTCCGTGCTCTCGATGACCGCACCCTCGCCCTCCACGACATTGCAGCTGCTGACACCACCCTCGCTCTTTAGGACGGCGCTCTTTCGGATGGTGTAACGCCTTGTCTCCACGAATTCCCTCTCATGGAGGCCTGTGCGCTCCACGGTTACCGCCGGGGTATCACAAAGCAGCTCGGTCTTGTTGATCAGGTTTTCTTTTACCCAGCCCGTTGTCCTGTCCCACTGGATGTTTTTCTCGCCGTGGCCGATATGCACCGGGCGCGGCAGTCCATCAAGCCCCAAGCGTCCCCAGTCCCAAAGCTTGAACGTAAAAATATAAGGGGTCGCGCTCACCTCCAACACCATGGTATCCTTCCCGCTGCAATGTATGGTTCCGCCAGGGATCAGGAAGTGGTCGTGCCGTTTTACTTTCCATTTATTTACATATTGATCCGCATCAAATACAATTTCCCCGGTCTGTGCCCGTTTCAGCCCGTCAAGCATTTCCTCTTTGTCCACGCCTTCCTTCAGCCCAAGATAAACAACACTGTCCTCCCCGCAGTCCAAAATATAATAGCTTTCGTCCTGCGTATAATGCATGCCGAACGCCGACTGGATGTATTCTGTCAGCGGATGCACCTGCAACGAGAGATTCTGCCCGCCCATCGTGTCAAGAAAATCAAAACGGATCGGGTATTCATCCCCAAACCGCGCGTGCACCCGGCTGCCAAGCAACTGCACCGGGCGGTAAAATACAACATCCACCGAAGGGACTTCGACGCGCACTTTTCCAAACTGCATGAAAATACTATTTTCCTCCGGCACGCCGTCAAATGCCCACGCATAATTTTTTGCTTCCCGGTCAAGCCCGCAGATTTCCTTCATCCACTGCCCCCCCCATACCTCCGGCGCAAAATACGGCACGAGGCGGAACGGCTCGCGGCAGAAGGTTTCAAGCCCCGCGCGGAACCCATCCCCGCACACCATCTTCGGCTGCCTTTTTTGATTGGTATCAAGCAGGAAATCGATGCGGTCGAAAAGCTGTTTTTTCAGCCGGTCTGCCATGCGCCATTCCACAAAAAAGCCCTGCTTGAACTTCGCCAATTTCGGGGCGTTTTCATTATGTGCCTTCCAGTTTGGCGCTCCCGCGGCAAACCGGAGCTGGATCTCCCAGCGGGCAAGATCCGCATAGACTAAAATATCCCCCGCATGCACCAAGGAAGCCCCCACGCCATACACCACGCAGATACCGTTTGTTTCTTCAATATCCCGGCGCATCTCACGGACACGCTCCTCCACATAAAAATCCCCGACTATCAGGGTATTCATAATGCCAAATACCCTGTCATTTGTCAGATACTGCCTGATATAATCCATGTACTCACGGTCGCTGACCATGCACTGCTCCGCATCAAAAAAGGCCGCGCCGAGTGCTTTTAGCCCTGCGGTGATCTCTTCCTTATCCACCTGTGTGTAGGTTTCCACCGTGATTACCACATGTTCCCTGCTGCCCACTGCCTGCCGCAGGGCGCGCACAATTTCTTCGTATCCCTCGTATGCGGAAAATCCTTCTATTTTTTTTGTTGGATATTTGTCATAATTATGATAATTGCGAACCACTTTTATGCCTCCTTCCTTCAAAACCACGAACCATCCTATGTTCCCCCTATCTCATATTGCATTCTGTTACAATAATGTTGCGCCAACCATGCCTGCCCGATTCCCCAATTCTGCCGGAACCACTTTTACCGGCAGTCTTTCCCCGCCAAAAGCATAGCGGTTGACCTGCTTTTCCACTTCATTTATAAACAGGGCATACGAGGCGGCAAGCCCGCCGCCCACCACGACCACCTCCGGGCGGAGCACATTGACCAGGCTTATAAGCCCCTCGGCAAGATAATACCGGAATTCCGAGAGAACCCCAAGGGCCGCATCCTCCCCTTCTCCCGCACGCATAAAAATCTCCTTTGCCGTCAGGCCTTGCCCTGTTCTTTCCCGGTACGCTTCCATCACTGCCGTGGCGGAGGCATAAGCCTCAAGACAGCCCTTCCTGCCGCAGCTGCATAACCTCCCTGCGCGCTCCACGGTGATATGCCCCATAATGCCATCCGCATCCCCGTACAGCCCGCCAGGCAGACGGCGGTCACATACAAACCCGCCGCCCACCCCGGTGCCAAGCGTGAGCATGCACACGCGCCGGTACGCGCGCCCAGCGCCGTACACCGCCTCGGCAAGGGCGGCACATTTCGCGTCGTTCGCCACCCTGACCGGCAGGGCAGTGCGCCCGGCAAGGTCCGTGGCAACCGACCGGTCTTCCCAGCCCATATTGTTGGAATAGACAATCTTCCCCTGCGCGCTGTCAATCAGGCCGCAGGAACTGACACCGACCGCCTCCACCTCCCGGTTTTCCCGGAGCGCGGCAACCGTATCCGCCGCCGCATCAAGAAACTCCTTGTACGAAAAACCAGCGCCCGTCTGCACCAGCCTTTCCTCGATCACCTGATTTTTTTCCACCAGCCCGAACTTCGCGCTCATCCCGCCAATGTCAATCCCGATCCTGTACATGCCTCACCTCCGTACCTGAAACCCTCATGAAAAACCAATCATGTCCCATCTGCACAAAACCCACGTCCCAAAAACGTTTGGGGCAATACCTGCCACATCGAAAACGGGAATCCCAAACTTCCCATCATTGTCCTGCCGCCTCTCCCACATAAGCAAGCCGCAAAAACCTAGGCCGGTAGATATCCGCATATTTAAAACAATCGTCCCCGTTCACGTTGTAGGAAATTATGACTTCCCCTTCCCCGGACAGGGCAGGGTGCGCCTTCGCATTGTAAGTATTATTGCCCTTGCCCAAAATCGAAAGGCAGGTATCATGCACATAAACGGTTGTCTTGTTCCCAAACACGCCGTAAGGGGAATCCGCGACGGATGCCTTGATGGCCGCGGTGTTCGTAAAATGCGTGTTAATAAACAGGAATTTCCCCTTATGTTCCCCCGACGTGATCTGTGTCACGCTGCACTCCGGCGCAACATCCTGCGCCAGCACAAGGAATCCATCCGGTATCTCTTTCCCGAAGCTGCCATCCGCCGCCAGATATTCGTAGCAGTCAAAATTCTCAATTTCCTCCGGGCGCACCCGCGCCACGACAAGCCGCCTGCCCGCACCTTCCAT
>CAYMGZ010000028.1:8469-14289 GCA_964390095.1 uncultured Lachnospiraceae bacterium
TATCCTCATACCCATAGACATACACATAGCCGTCCGGATCCTGTACGCCCGCCTGCTCCGTGCTCTGGTAGACTGCCCCGCCGAAATACCATTTCCTCTTTGCGTCCGTGGCGGAGCACAGCCGCATTTTATCATCGTTTATAATTTTCAGGGAATCAAAATCCACCTTCCCGCCATGGATCTCATAGCGTGCCAGATCCACGCCAATCTGCGCAAAACCAAAAACGCCTTCCACGGAATCAATGCGCAGTGCGTACACATACAGATAATCCCCGCTCACAAAGGTATCCCCGAGCCAGTAATAGATGAATTTCCCGTGCTTTGTGGCAGGCTGCTTCGGATCCGGCACGATATTTGCCGTTTCCTGCTCCCCCGGGCAGAAAAATTCCATCTTTGCCGGGTCGGCAGCCTTGCCGGAAAGCAGCGCACTGGTATTGTTCACCATCCTCACATTGCTGCGCAGTCCGGTTACCGGATCAACATCGGATAAAATAGTGTCACTGAAAACAAAGAACGTCTTTGCATCCTTCGCCTCATCCCCGTATTTTTTGTCTTTCCCGTCAAGGTTTACGGTGTAGATGCCGTCCGCCCCCGACCAATTATCATAGTTTGACAATAGCGCCGTGTAATCCGGCTCGCTCTCGCAATACCAGCCGCTCCCCATAAACACGGATACTTCCGAAAGGCCCACCATCTCATCACTAAAAGTATCAAGGATTTCCAGACGGACATAGTGCGCATGTACATTGTCAAGTTCAATGGCAAGGGACGGCTTCATCCCGCTGCTCCCGTCCGCCTGTTCCATCGTATAGGTACCGATGGTCGTCCAAAGGGAATCATCATCGGACACCTTTAAACGGAATTTTTTTACACCGTAATCCAAGTGCTCCGGGTCATTATAATTCCAGACCACAATCTTTGATAGCGGGTATTCCCCTTTCAGGTCAATGGAAAAATCAAGCGCCTTTGCCGTTTGCAGATACATATGCCCCGGCTTATTGTCATGGAGCGCATCCTCCCTCCGGAAATCATCAAGGCCACTGCCGTTTGTCAGGTTATACTGCTCCGGCTGCGCCGACCACACATTATTGATATAGCGTTCCGGCGGTGCGCACGAAATGCTTTCCCCCACGGCCGGCGGCTGGCGGTAACGGAACAGGCGCAATGCTGAAAGCCCTATGCCCTCCCCGCCGTAATTGCCAAGCACCCGGATTTTAATATACCTCCCGCTCCCCCCCTTAAAATCAACCGGTGTGCCCTCCAAAGTGTTTGTGGCAGGCTGCCCGTCCTTCCCTGCCGCTTCGGCAAACGTGTATGCCACCGGAACAGAATAATTCTCGTTATCCTCGGAAACACTGATCTCGACTTCCTTCGCGCCGCATCCGGTATCCCCGGGCGCATTATAATTCCAGATATGGAGTTCCCCCAGCTTTTCCGTATGCCCGATGTCAAAAACGAAGGTATCCCCCGTTCCTTTGTACATCGTTAAGGCATCCGCGGAATGCAGGTGTATCCTGCCGCCCGCCCCGCTCATCCCGAAGCCATCCACGATCGGCGCATGTTCCTCACTCAATGCAGTTAATGTCAGCATATCCCCAATCTCCCCCTGTCCGTTCCCATCCGTTTTTAAAATGCCGTCTTCCCCGCGGCTACCTGCTTCCTGCCCAAAACCATCCCCTTGGTCCGGGGCAGTACCTCCTCCCTGCGTCCTGCCGCAGGCGGCAAACGCCGCCGCAAGCAGGATGCACATGAGGAGGGCAAACCCTCTTTTTTTCATTTGCAACGCCCCTTTCTACCGGGTTTTTCCGCGCTTTTTCACCGAAACCGCCACGGCCACGCCCACAAGTACCACAACACCGGCAACAATAAGCACAACGGCTACCGTATTACTGCCCCCATCCTTCTTTTCCGGTTCGTTTCCCGTCGTTGGCTCCGGCGATTTTGTCGGCGCAGGTGTTTCCTTTGGCTCTTTTGTCGGTTCAGGTGTCTCCTCCGGCTCTGCCGTATCCACAACATCCGGGTCATACTCCTTATCCACCTTGACGGTATAGCAAAGTGTATTTACCTCTTCCTCACTAAGCGCCCCGTCAAATATCATAAGATTGTCAAGCGCCCCCGTGCAGCCGCGCTTTACCAGACCGTTCTCAAAATAACCGCCCACATTAAAACCGCCGTTTTGCTCGCCCGCAGAGCCATCGTCATAACTGCCAAGGCTATAGGTCAGCCCCGCCGCCGCAGAAAGCCTTGACCGTGCGGCAAGCTTCCCGTCAATGTACATGTACACAAAAGCATCCTCGACCGCACCGTCCGCGCCATACTCATTGCGGTATACGAGCGTGTAGCAGTGCCACTCGGACAGATGCTTTTCCATCAGGTAGCCATCCGAATAAAGCTTGTCCTGCGTCTGCCAATTGGAACTGTTCATTTTGCCAAGCAGCATCGTCCCGTTCACTTCCGCCTCACGGATAAATTCCACGTCAATCACGCCGCTTCCCAATGCGCCCAAACCCGCCGGGACAATCACCATGTTCGCACCGGTATCCGTCTCATTGTAAGCATCCATCCGGTAATAAAAACTGATGGTCATTTCTTTATAACTATATGTTTTGTTCGTGGACGCTAAGTAACTGGCACCGTCAAAAAGCACTGCCTGACCATCGATTCCTTCCGTAAAGGACGGGGTTCCTGACGTGGAACCCGTTCCCATGGCAAGGTCGCCTTCCTGCGCGGTTCCACTATTTTTCAGGTCGCCGTCAAACCGGTAGTCAAGCACCAGACTGGTTTCGTGTGCTTCTTCCCCCGCAGGGCCTGCCGCAGTGTAAGTAAACATGCCATCCACCGCCGCAACGCTTACCATTTCCTTCCCGTCCACAACCAAGTCAAAACTGCTCCCGTTCTCCGGTTTGATCAGTTCCACGCCATACTCCTCAAGCTGCCCGTCCGCCGAGCCGTCATTCAACGCCTCGCCGTCCTTGGTGCAATGCTCATCGTAAAGTTCCGGATCCGCCATCACACTGCCCTGAAGGCTTTTAAAAATTGCCGTCATCACCGCCGTGGATTCGGAATAACCGCCCACCTGGCCGTCCGTAACCGCAATCTGCGGATCCGCATAGTTTTCCGCAAAAGTTTCATTGTAGGCCAGCGCGCGCAGCCGGCTCGTATATTCCTCAAAATTCGCGAAGTCAAAAGAGATTGTCACGGTCTCCCAATCGCTTCCGCTATCGTCCACCGTGATATCCAGCCATTCCCCGGCCCCTTCTACATTGTTCCCATAGATCTTGGCGATAGAATCCGCAAGCTCCTCCCCGTGCCGTTTAAAATAATAGTACGCACTGCCGTAGCCGTCCTGATAATCACCTTTTGCAATTTTTCCGACGATTTTCCTTGTTCCGCTCCCGTCTGCATTCAGCAAGAGCTCCCCCGATACCTGCACCGCCGTACATGCATTAAGCATAAATATACACACAAATGCAGTCAAAAATACCATTATTTTTTTCATATTTTATCCTCCTATTTAAGTACCGCATATCCCCTCCCCGTACCAATGACCCCGGAAAGAGAATTTCGTCCGCAAGCTCCCGAAATTCTCTTTCTGGCACGGTCCGGGCATATGCTGTTTTTAAGTACCGCAAACTCCCCCCTGTTTAATCGTTATAAAATGCCCATCTCTTTTTTGCTAACTGGATCACGAGCACAAAGGCTCCGACGATTGCTAACATAATCCATGACATGGCGGAAGCATAGCCTTGCCTTCCCACGGTAAATCCGGTCGTATAAATCGCATAACCCAAATAATTCGTATTGTATTCCCCTCCCGTCATCAGCATCGGCTGCACAAAAACCTGGAATGCCGCAATGGTCGCGGTTAGCAGGTTGTAAAACAGGATGGGGGAAACCATCGGCAGGGTCACACGGAAAAACTTCGTAAACCACCCTCCGCCATCCACACTGACCGCCTCGTACAATTCCGGCGGGACATCGGTCAGGGCGGAGAGGAAGATCACGACCGTACCACCCACGCTCCACATCCCCATGACTGCCAGACCAGGTGTTGCCCAGGTATAATCATGGAACCAGTCCGGCCCCGTCACGCCAAACCAGGAAAGCACCTGGTTGATGACCCCGGAAGAACCAAGGAGCTGCCTCCACAAATATACCACCGCTACAATCGTTACAAGCGTCGGAATATAATACAGCGCCCGGAACAGTTTCCTCCCCGGAACCTTTGCGTTTAAGAGCAGCGCAAGGTAGAGGGAAAACAGCAGGTTTAACGGCACACTGAGAAGGACGAATTTCAGGGTATTCTTAACACTCGCCCAAAATACCGGGTCCGCCAATATCGTCTTGTAATACGAAATCCCCCTCCACTGCGTGGTCATGGATGTGGTTGTCGCGTTGGTAAAAGAAAGGTATAGGGAATAAAAAAGCGGGAACGCCATCAGCACCACAAACCCGACCAGCCACGGCGCGGCAAACAGATACCCCATCACCGCCTCCTTCCTCTTCTTCCTTCCCGCTTTCGTTTTCACCTTCATATCCGATTCCCCTTTCCGATCAATAGCTTGCCTTCAACTGCAAGATCGCCTTCTGCGCACGCTGCAAGGTCTGGTCCAAACTCTTCTTGTCCGCCACATAATCCGTGAGGGCATTCTGCACCTCACCCCACCAGTTCGGCGCGTCATAGACATAATTAAAAGCCTTGCGGTGTGCCATCTCCTCAAGCACCACAACCTTTTCCGGGTCGGTGATGGACGCGAATAACGTATCATAGCTCTTAATGTTCGCCGGCATATTGCTGCTCTTTGTCAGAACCTCAACCTGGACTTCTTCACTGCACAAATACTTGACAAACTCAAATGCAGCCTGCCGTACTTCCTCATCCTCCTTCGCGAGGCGCTGCGCCAGTTCCAGAGAAAAACCGCCCGTAAAATTATAATGGTTTTCCTCCACCTTGTTATACGGGACCGGAGCTGCCCCTAAATGGATTTTCTCATCGCCCAGCTTGTCGTTCTGCCACGGGATCTCGTTCGTCGCAACCATAACCGCCACCTTGCCCGACCAGAACAGATTGGTCGTATTATCGCCCGCCGTGTCCAAAAAGGCATTGACCCTGGCGGAGGAGAGTGTGTGGGTCAGTTCATACCAGACTTCAAAACCTTTGCGCACACCCGGATCCGTGTCAAGCAGCGGATTCCCTTCCTCGTCAAAATACTCGCCCCCGTTTGTCCAGACCACATTCTCGATCTTGAAATTCCCGACGTTCACATCAAAGCCAAGCTGCGTGATCTTGCCGTCCTCGGTCAGTGTAAGAAGCTCCTGGTAAGCCAAAAGCTCGTCATAAGTTTTTGGTGCCCTGACATTACCATCCGCGCCAATCAGGTCGGCCGGTTTTCCTGTGACGGTCGTGCCTTCCTTCGCCGCCACCTTTGTTTTCTTCCAGTCCTCGTCTGTGCTGTCCTTTAAAGCATTGACCAAATCGATATTATAGTAGAGCACCCGGTTATCAAGCGCGTATGGCATGCCGTACACATTGCCCTCATACGTCATCGGGAGCACGTCCTCCTCGTAAAAAAACTCCGGCCCCGCATGGAAACCCTCATCAAAAAACGGTGTCAGGTTCATCGACACGCCACCCCTTGCGCGGTCGGCGGTATCCTTGATGGTCTGCAAATAAACATCCGGTCCGGTCGGATCTGTCATTGCAGTCGTGATCTTTGTAAAATAATCCCAGAATGAAATCCCTGTATAATGGATTTTGATATGACCATGCTCTTTCTCAAAGCGCTCAATCACGGACATCATCCACTCATAATTTGGATC
>CAYMGZ010000028.1:14299-14562 GCA_964390095.1 uncultured Lachnospiraceae bacterium
TAAATGGACCAGAACTCCAGCGAAATCTCCCCATCTTCACCCTGTTTGTTCCCGCCCTTGCCGCACCCGGCAAACACCGTCATAAGGCACACGGCCGCCATAAGCAGCACACACCATTTTTTTGCCCTTTTTACCCCTGTCTTCCTCATAACTCCTCCTCTCCGCCGCCACAAACCCCTGACGGCATAAACTTACATGATCGCCCCAAAAAACTTGATTTTCTTATCCTTTGACCGCACCCGCTTTGGTCCCTTCCAAAAAAT
>CAYMGZ010000029.1:0-14547 GCA_964390095.1 uncultured Lachnospiraceae bacterium
CGTATATTTTGCAGTAATTTTTACCGATTTTTCTGTTTCTTAGTAATGATCCCACGGATTCCGGTACAAAATGCCCTCCTCAAGGGGGATCCCCTTGCGTGAAAACAACTCCGAGACCGATACAATTTTGTATCCCTGCGCCACAAGCTCCGGCACCAGTTCCTCCACCGCCTCCGCCGTACTTTCATACAGGTCATGCATCAGGATGATATCTCCATCCTTCACGGTCGAGAGCACATGTTTTAAGATGGTTTCGGCATCCCTGCTTTTCCAGTCCTCCGAATCAAGGGACCAGTTGATCAGTGGCATCCCTACAATCCCCCGCACCGTCTCATTTGCACTTCCGTATGGAGGGCGCACCAACATGGCATCCCCGACCGGGATATAGAGCGCAAGCCGTTCCTTTGTGTCGTTTAACTCTTTTTGGATGCCCTCTTTTGAAAGTTTATTGAGGTTTTTATGGGACCATGTATGGCTTGCCACCTCAAAGCCGTTTTCATAGATCCGCTTCAATGTATCGGAATACATGTCAATCCGGCTGCCCACGACAAAAAAAGTCGCGCCTGCATCATATTCAAGCAACACATCCAAAATCCGGTTTGTCACCGCCGTATACGGGCCGTCATCGAAGGTTATGGCTATGGTGGGGGCATCTGCATCCTCCGGCAATGTTTCCGTCTCCCCGTCCTCCTGCGGCATCCCTTCTTCTTTGCTGCCCCCGGGCGTTGTTCCTGCCGGTCCGCCACTTTCCGGAATCGTTTCTGCTTCTTTTCCTTCATCCGGTGCCGGTTTTCCCTGCTCATCCACGATTTCCGGTCCCCCGCCTTCATCCGTTCCCCCTACAGGGTTCTCCTTTTCACCCTGCCCCGCGGACAAATATCGTGTTCCCTCCCCCGGTGCGGCAACATCGCCCCCTGCCACTGCATGGCTCAACTCTTTCCCCTGCGCGCTCCCGGCCCAGCCCTTCCGGCTGCCCACGGCAAAAATACCCCCTGTAACCATGACACTTAGGGAGAGCAGCATCAAGATACCCCACATTGTCTGCAATTTCGGCATGCGCACGGGTCCCTTCGCCCTCTCCCCCCGCTTTTGATCCATTGCTTTTCTTTCTGATATTTCCTTATTTGTCATTTCCATATCACCCGGAAGCGATTTCCATCCAAAAATTACTCAGGCCATAAATCCCCTTTTGGCACCGCCCGGATCCAGCAAAGATTCGTTTAGGCTGCCCTTCCCATACGTCAGCCCTGCGTAAACCTGCTCGGTATTACGCATCACCGGTCCTTCCGTATCCTGCCTGCTAACCTCCCGGAACGACTCGCGCAGCCCACTGATCACCCGGTCCGCCGCGTCCAGCAGCAAAACATCCCTGCTCACGCATGCCCGGATCAGCGACTTATTGACAAACGAATAAAGGCTCAGCAATTCGTAAGAAATTTCATACTGATAATCAAGCGCCCCCATCAGCTCATTCAAAAAGCGCCCGGCATGCTTCAACTCCCTCTCATAAGCCGCAATATCACCCTCCGCAAGCACCCTGCGCGCCTCTTTCGTATCCGAGAGAACCACATCATACATAATCACAACCAATTCGGTACGTGATGCCTGTGTAACACGAAATGTAAATTCCTGTAAACGTCCTTTTTCCATAAGATCCCCCATCATTCCAAAGAATGCAGGAAGCCGCTGCCAGGGTCTCTACCCTGGCAGAAAGGATCTCCCTGCATCCGTAGCCCGGATTCCCGCGCCCGTTTATTGCAACAAAGATAAAATCGTCTGCGGCCGCTCATTTGCCTGTGCGAGCATTGAGGTACCTGCCTGGGACAATACATTTTTCTGGGTATAAACTGTCATTTCCTCCGCCATATCCGCATCCTCGATACGGGAAAGGGCTTCCGTAATGTTCTCGTTCGAAACCTTAAGGTTTGCGATCGCATGGTCAAGGCGGTTCTCGTAGGCACCAAGCTTTGCGCGCACGGCCGATACCTGGTCGATTGCCACATCACACAGTGCGATCGCCTCCACTGCGCCGTCCTGTGTACATACATTGACCGCGTCCACACCCAATGTCTTGGCGCTCACCTTCGGCACGCGCACCTCCATCATCTGCCCCTCGTTTGCCCCGATCTGCAGATCCATCGGTCCTGCCGAAAGCACGGTCACCGTCACCTCGGCTTCATCCCCCGCCAAAATATCCGCCTCCGTGCCATCCACACTGGCATCCGTAAAATCAGTGCCCGCCGTTCCCGGGGCAACTTCAAATTTAATTTCGAAGCCACTTAAATCCGTCACTGTCAGGACATTTCCATCCGCCGAAACCGTTGCCGTCCTTTCAAACCCCTGTTCCGTCAACGTTGCCACCGCATCCACGCCGTATGCCTTCACACCCTCACTGCTGTCGATCCCCAGGCGTTCACGCAGTGCCTCGCTGTCACAGTGCAGTTCAATGGAGCGGCTCGAACCATATTGCTCCGACACAAGAATCAGCTCGCCGCCATACTCGATGCTCTCCTGCGTATAACCCGCAATCGCTTCATCATCATCCGGGTCCGCGCCGGCACTCCCGACAAACGCAATGATGCTCATCGTGTCACAGACACTGCGGATCTCGGAATAAAGCTGGCCCACCGTCTCATTCTCGTACACTTCAATCGCGCAGCCGTTAATGTTGATCGTCCCGGAAGCGCCAATCAGCTCGTCGCTGCTTGAGCCAAGCTGGATCCCTGCAAGCACGGCCTGCCTTGCGTCCTGCTCCACATTGAAGGTATAATCCGACGTTCCCACGGTATCGGAGAGTGAAATGAGCGAAACCGTATCCATATTGGAGTACGACTGGCAGTTTAGGTTGCCGTCCAAAAGCGTCATCGTATTGTATTCCGTCGTGTCAGAAATGCGGTTGATCTCCTGGTTTAACTGGTTAATCTCCTGCTGGATCGCCTTGCGGTCAGAATCCGCGTTCGTACCGTTCGCCGCCTGGACCGCAAGCTCACGCATACGCTGGAGCATCTCCCCAACCTCCTGCAATGCCCCCTCTGCCGTCTGGATGACCGAAATGCCATCCGCCGCATTGCGGCTTGCCTGGTTCAGCCCGGCAATCTGTGTTTTCATCTTCTGGGAGATTGCCATGCCCGCCGCGTCATCCGACGCACGGTTGATACGGTAGCCCGACGAAAGGCGCTCAAGGCTCTTGTCGAGTGCTTTATTTGTTTTTCCCAATGAATTGTTCGCCTTTAAGGCCGGAATGTTGTGATTGATCCTCATAACCCATACCTGTCCTTTCTTTTACGTTGGCACTGCCATTTTTATTACTGTCCTTGCTGCCAGGTACAAGTTGTCCGTCCTTGTTTTACCCGTCCCCGCGCCACCCCCCGGCACCTCCTGCGCCATGGCAGGCACATTCTGTACCGGAGCCGGGTCCACCGACCCGCTTCGCAGCCCGTAATCCCAACGGGCCACTTCAAATCCCTGCTCCTTCAAGGATTGCCTTAACGTATCTTCCCCCTGCCGCATGCGGTCAAGCTCCCCCCGTGAGGCAGTCGAAACATAACCGCTGATGCGGTTTCCTGCCATCTTAAACGAGATATCAACGTCCTCCCCGCCCTTTAAGCGGATCGACACACTCCCCCCCCCGCTGCCTGCATGCACAACCGTGAGGTTCATCTTCACAAAGCTGCCCCCGTTTTGCAGCGGGATCTCATAAAATTCTTGCTTTGCAAGGCTTCTCGACAGCCGCACCGCACCTTGGAGGCTTAACAGCAGCATGCTGTCCTCCCCGCTAAGCGCAGGATTCCCGAAGACACCATCGATTACTTTATCGGCAGAATCCGCCCATTCCTCAACCATATCCTGAAGATTTTGTGCATTTTCTGCTTTTTCCATATCAATCCCCGGCATTTCCCCATCCACGCCGTACTTGCCTGCCAGCCCCGCGATGCGCCCTGCGACACTCACCCCGCCAAGCAGCTGCCTTGCCGCGCGCAATGTGCGCACCGTCTTTTCCTGATGGAAATGCGAAAGAAATGCCTGTTCCGCGCTGCTGCCCGTGACCGTATCTGCCAGTTCCTGCGCCTTTCCCTGTGAAAACCGTTCCATCTCCACGGTATTGTCCGCTTCTTTGAGTGCGCGTGAAAATTCCTCCGGGGTCATCGCAAGTGCCGCCTCACTGCCGCCGATGGCAGACAATTTATCCGGGGTCAGTTCTGCCGCCGCCTGCCGTACCATCTGCTGCCCATAGCCAAACGCTGCACCAATCTGGTCGGAAATGCTTTTATTCCCGGTCCCAACTGCCGAAGCACCGCCAAATGCATCATCCACCGAAGCATCCACACCGCCCTTCTTCCGTGTGCGCACGGCGGACAACAGGCTGCCAAGTGTCAGCTCACGCCCGGATGCCGCCAGCACACCGATTGCCGCCCCATCCGACTTCGTCACTTGGTTCAGCAGGCGGTAAATGCCAATGTAGGATTCCCGCTCCTGTTCGGTCAGTTCCTTTTTCTGGTCGAGCATCACGAGGTAATTGCTGTATTTTTCTTCCGTTGTTGCCCCTTCCTCCTCGGCGAGCGCCGCGAGGGAGGCATTCAACGCATCAATCGGCATGTCGAGCGGGTTGATGCCCTTCTTGATCAGGCCCGCGCACGCTGCCGGGTTCATATTTTCCAAAAGTTCCTGCACCTTGGCATCATAGAGCTTCATCCCGTCCAGGTTTTCCTGCGTCAGCTCAATATGGTTGTACGCCATGATGCGCACGGCACGCTGGTTTTCCGGAGTTGGTAAAAGCCCCATGCCGGACAATACCTCATCCACATTGCCAAATGCCGCCTGGATGGAATCGCCCAGATCCGCGCGCGGTTTCGTCATCAGTGCCTCATAGTGCTCCATCGCGCGGTCAAACTGCGCGGCAAGCTTTTCGCCTGCCTCGTTTAAGCTGGCAACCGTCTGCACGGCACGCGCGTGAAACGTCACACCCAAAACATACGCCGGCGCATCCTTTAACTGCGTTACTGCCTCATCCGTGGCGCGCAAAAGCTTCGTGCCCCCCACATCGCTTCCATCCCCGCCAACCTCACGGTAAAGGTTCCGGTAATATTCATCCTCAATGGCACGGAGGCCTTCCACGATTTTTTCCAGCCCGTCCGTATCCAGACGGATGCCCTGATGCAAAAGTCTTGCACCCGCCTCCGCCGTCAGTTTCAACCGGATTTCCTCCAGCTGCCTGCGCGCCGTGACATCCCCGATGGAAACGCTGCCGCCGCCATCGCGCAACATTTGCTGCACCTGCTTTAAAAATTCAAGGGAAAGCTCCTGCCCCACATCCTTGCCTTCCGCGCGCAGCTCTTTTGCCGCCGCGTCGGCTGTTTCCGGCAGGATCTGTGCAAACTCCTGCACATAGCGCGCCGCGCGCGTCTCCTCCCAGAGACGGCCAGATCCTCCCGCAAGCTCTGCCTGTGATGCCGCGTTACCATCCGCCACGGCATCCACTGCCTTTTTTAGGATCTGCCGCGGCGGGCAATCCTGTGCCAGTGTGTCCAGTTCCCTTTTGTAGAGAAGGTTTTCCGGTGTCAGGGAAAGGTCATGCTCCATGAGCCAGCGCGCATCCGAGAACCCTCTTTCATCCGCCCTAAGCCCCGCTTCGGCAAGCACCCCCGCCGCCGCCGGGCGCAGTTCCTCCCAGACTTCCTCCGTGAGGCCTTGCTGCTTTCCCGCGCCACTGTGCACTGCTTTGTATAAATTTGTAATGTCCGGTGCCAGGCCGTTGCCAATCAGGTAGGCTTTCGCGCCATCCGAAAGCCCGGCAACCGCCTCCGTCCCATATGTAACCGCCTCCGCAATCTCATCAATCTTTTCCTGTGTGACCGGGATGTTGGCCCTTGCCAGCAAATCCGTCAGGTATTCCGCCATCGGGCTGTTTTTTATGGCATGCTCCGCCATACTGCGGATATCCTCCGTAAACTGCTTCTTTTTCTCCTGCTGTGAGACGGTGGTCTCCTCGCGCTCCTGCTTCCCGGCCTTGATGCGCTCGATGGCACGGGCAAGCCTTGTGAGGTTAAAACCCTCCAAGGTGTATTTCTCCTTCACCAGTGCCTCATAATCCTCACCGGTAAGGCGCTCCGCCGCATCCTGGCCTTCCTCCTCCTCGCTTTCCTCCCGCTCCGCCTGTGCCGTGAGGATGCGCGAATTGTCAACCTGCATTGCCGCCGCACCGCTGCCGCGGCTGCCCGATGCCTGTATGGAAATCTCCCGCAGGGTAACGCCCTTCCCACCCGACGACATCACCTGGAAGCGGCGCACCTGCCCCTTTGCCGCGCCCGGCACGGATTCTTTTGCAAAACTTAAGGTACGCCCCGAAAAATCCATCGAGACCTTATCCCCCACCTCCGTGACGGTTCCCTCGATGATTTGCCCTTCCCTAAACTCTGTCTTTTCCGCCCTTTCTTTTTTCCCTTCGGGCATCCTGACCGCATTTGTATTTTCCGCCACAGCGCCAAGCCTCATAATATAACACTCCTTTATTTTTTTCCGCAAAACCGGAACTTTTGCCGTATTCCTCTTTTCATTTATCGGCCGCTTGCCCAAAAAACTTAAGTTTTTTGTCTGATTCCCAAAGCACCATTGTAAAATCTGCCGCTTTCTGGTAATATGGTAGGGTATTTATACTGCATGCCGCATAAACATGAATTAATTGAAGAAATGAGGTTCCCACATGAGACACAAAACCACCAAACGGCTTGTGCCGTTCCTTTTATCCCTTTGTACCTTCCTTCTCTCCGCCTGCAGCTTATCCGCGCCGGAAGAAGAAGCCTCACCCGACTCTTCCTTTCAGGAATTTGTGGATGAGCTTTACCGCAACGAAGTCGCCGCAGATACTTTAACATTACATTACTCCCTCGCCCACCCGGAAAATTATGGGATCCAGACCAACGAAATCTCGTTTGGAAATTATTCCCAGCAAGCGGTGACGGAAAGCATCGCGGAAATTGAGGAATCCAGAGAACGCCTGCTCACCTATGATTATGACAAACTGACCGAAAAAGAACAGGTTCTCTACGACTGCATCCTGTTTACGATTGATTCCAACCTCGCGCTCAGCAAATATGAATACTATGCCGAGCCACTCGGGCCAACGACCGGCTTGCAGGCACAGCTTCCGCTCCTCCTCGCAGAATATCATTTCTATTCAAAGGAAGATATTGAAACCTACTTAAAGCTGCTGACACATACAAAAGAATATTTTGAGGATATCGCACAGTATGAGCGTGAAAAATCAGCCGCCGGAAATTTTATGGAGGAATCCGTTGCCGAGGAGATTATCGCGCAATGCAAGGATTACATCCAAAACCCGGAAGAAAACCTCTTAATCGAGCATTTCAACAACACGGTTGAAAATTTTGGCGGCCTTAGCCGGGATGAGGTCATCCTTTATGAGGAACAAAACCGGGATGCCGTGCTAAATTATGTTATCCCCGCCTATGAGACACTGATTGATACCCTCACCCAACTGAAGGGCACGGCGGTTTACAAAGGCGGCGTATCCTCCCTCCCGGAAGGTGCCGGCTATTTTGAGGCACTTGCACGCTACGAGACCGGATCCTCCATGACCGTAAAGCAGATGCAGAAACGCCTGAAGACCGCGGTACAAACCGCCCTCGTATCCATGAGTGCGGCACAGTTTTCAGACCCTGGGCTTTATGACCGTTACGAAAAAGTAAAATATCCTGCCACCGACCCTGCAAAAGCTTTGGAATACTTAAAAAATGCCATCCAGACAGACTTTCCTGTACTGGACGATGTGGATTATTCTGTCAAATACGTCCATAAATCACTTCAGGAATATTTAAGCCCTGCCATGTACCTTGTCCCGCCGTTTGACGACCGCAATAACAATAATATCTACATCAACCAGAATCCGGACTACGACACGGGCAGCCTCTTCACAACCCTTGCGCACGAAGGCTATCCGGGGCACCTCTACCAGAACGTTTATTATCTGGGCACGGACCCGCAGCCGTTACAGCAGCTCTTGCGCACGAGCGGCTACACGGAAGGGTGGGGCACTTACGCGGAGCTGTACGGCTATACACTCGCAGGCTTTGACGAGGAACTGGCAAAGTTCTGCCAGAACAATATGACTGCCATCCTCTCCCTGTACGGCCTGACGGAGATTGGCATCCATTCCTCCGGCTGGGATGAAAAGGCTACCATCTCCTTCTGGAACGATTATGGCATCGACGCATCCACCGCCACGGAAATTTATGAGACCGTCCTTGCGGAGCCATGTTCCTATCTGCCATATTGTATCGGCTACCTTGAATACATGGACTTAAAGGCACTCGCACAGGAAACACTGGGCGATTCCTTCGCCCCGCTCGACTTCCACACCTTCCTTCTGGACCTTGGCCCGGCACCGTTTGCCACCATCAGGACCCATCTAGAGACTTGGCTCGCCGGGCAAAAATAAGACATGAAGTGCCAAAATAATGGAAACATGCCATCAAAACGACACAAAATCGCCACATATTTTTTGTTATACTTTACAGGGTAAAATTTTTACACCGATACAGAAAGGATAAACCCACTGCCATGGCATACCATTCCCTGCAATTTATTTTGTTTTTTGCCCTATTCCTGATCCTATACCTATTGATGCCGCGTGTGCGTCTGCGCCAGATTGTCATACTGATTGGCAATGTTGTATTCTACAAGCTCTCGTCGGGCTTTAACATGCTCGCCGTGCTTGTCGGGACTTCGCTTGTCATCTATGTGGCAGGGCGCATCATGGAACATATCTACGCGGGCTATGAGGCAGAAAAGGAAGGGCTGGCACCCAAGGAGGCAGCCACCCTATTTGCCGGGTACAAGAAACGGGCAAAAAAATTCCTGCTGCTCGCCTTCCTTGTCATCCTCGGCATCCTGTTTTATGTCAAAATCGGCAAGCTGCTCGGTTTTAAGGAGGTCGGGAAGATCTCACTTTTGCTAAAGAAGCCGGGGCGCGTCCTGATCCCGCTCGGGCTTTCCTACTACACCTTCTCCGGCATCGGCTACCTGCTTGACATTTATTGGAAAAAAGCAAAATGCGAGCACGATTACTTCAAACTCCTTGTCTGCATGACCTATTTCCCCCATATCGTGCAGGGGCCGATTGGACGGTACGACAAGCTGATGAAGCAGTTTGGCGAACTCCCCGGTTTTTCCTACGAGCGCGTCTGTTTCGGGCTGCAACGCATGCTCTGGGGGCTTTTTAAGAAGATGGTGGTGGCAGACCGGCTCTCCCTTTTTACCGGTGCCGTATTTGCCGCCCCTACCCGGTTCGCAGGTTTTGAAATTTTCCTCGCCGCCCTGCTATGCACCGTGGAACTGTACGCGGATTTCTCCGGCTGCATGGATATCGTGATTGGCGCTGCCCAGACAATGGGCATTACGCTCGATGAAAATTTCAGACAGCCGTTCTTTTCCAAAAGTGCTGCTGAGTTCTGGCGGCGCTGGCATATCACGCTCGGCGCATGGTTTAAGGATTATGTCTACATGCCGATTGCCATGAGCCCGCGCTTTATGAAAAAAGCGGTGGGCATCCGCAAAAAATACGGCAACCGCGCCGGACAGGTCTTCTCGTCCGCCATCCCGCTTGCTGTTGTCTGGCTGCTGACCGGGCTGTGGCATGGCACGGGCGCGGACTATGTCGTTTGGGGCTGCTACTGGGGCCTGCTCATCACCCTTGGTACCATCCTCGCGCCGGATTTCAAAAAATGGGCGGGCAAGCTGCATATCAGCACGGAAAGCTTTGGCTTCCAATTGTTCCGGATGGCACGCACCCTGGCTTTGTTTTCCATCGGGCGCATGCTGACGGTGACCGGCTCCCTGAAAGGCTTTGCAAACTTATTCTCCGGCCTTTTTAAGGAACACCGCCTATGGACGCTGTTTGACGGCAGCCTGTACCGGCACGGGCTGGATTACAAGAACTTTTGCGTTGCTCTTGTAGGAATCCTGCTTATCTGGGCTTCGGACATGCTCGGTGGGCATATGCAGATCCGTGAAACCCTCGCAAAACAGCCGTTGCCTTTGCGGTGGCTTATATATTATGGCGGCATTGTACTCGTGCTCATTTTCGGGATGTACGGCGCTGCTTTTGAGGCAAGCAATTTTGTCTACGGCGGGTTTTAAAATGCGGCAGGCACTGCCGTAGGCCATACCACCACCGTGCATCAACGGATACCCTCGCCACGCCCTTTTAACAGATATTCTTTGTACAATTTTACCTGTACGATTTGGAATTTAAAACATGGATTGGGTATTTTTAGCAAAAACACTTCCCTGATTCATCATGGACACCGTATCGCCGGGAAACCCCGATACGCAAGAAAGGAGTATGAAAAATGAGAGATAAGGTAAAACAGGTACTTTCGGACAACTACCCGGAAATCGATTTTGAAAGCTCAAATGAACTTGTGGATGATGGCATCCTGGACTCTTTGACCATGGTCGGCATCATTTCCGCCCTCTCTATGGAATTTGGGGTTTTTCTTCCATACGAAGATATTCTCCCGGAAAATTTTAACTCCATCGACGCGATGGTTGAACTGCTTGAAAAATACATTTGATCTGGCAACAAACGGAGGCATTTATGTTTGACACACTGATCCGCCGCATTTTTGAACTTGCCGGTTCCCAGCCGGACAAGACTGCGGTTGCATTCAAAAAAGACATCCTGACCTACCGCATGCTTGCGGATAAAATATGCGCGGCAGGCGGGGCGCTTGCCCGGCTTGGCGTGGCCCGGGGCGACCGCGTCCTTTTTACGGCGCTCTCAAAGCCGGAGATGGTTGTGGCATACCTTGGCATCCAATACATCGGCGCAGTTGCCGTATTCATCGACAAAAACAGCACACCCGAAAGCGCCGCGGCTATTTACGAGGACGCACAGGCTTCCCTTTTTATCACGGACAAGCCGATGAAAGAACATGGGGGGAATTTAAAACTGTTCTCCTTAAAACAGCTGTATGCCACGGATGCCACCAAAGAAGGGCAGGCCGGGTATACCATGCCGGATGAGAATGAGATGGCAGAACTGTTATTTACAACCGGTACGACCGGGAAACCAAAGGGTGTCATCCTCTCCTACAAGGCAGTCTACCACATTTTAAAAAATACCATCGAAGGCATTGGCATCACGCCGCAGGAACGCCTGCTTTTGCCGCTGCCCCTCAACCATTCCTTCGCCCTGCGCGTGCTGCGCGCCCTTTTGTATACCGGGGCAACCATCGTACTGCAAAACGGCTTTGCCTTTGCGCGGGAGGTGGAATTGAACCAAGAAGCGTTTGGCTGTACCGCAATTGCCGCCGTTCCTGCATCCATGGAACTGCTTGGCGGACAGATGCAGGATGAATTCCCCCGCATCATGGGAAATTTCCGTTATATCGAAATCGGTGCCGGCTCCCTGACCATCGCACAGCGCAAACGCCTGACAAAGCAGCTCCCAAAGACTACCGTCTTTAACACCTGGGGCTCCTCCGAATCCGGCGGTGCCCTGTTCCTCAATGTGAATGAAGCCGCCTCCCACGAAAAGCGGGTCGGGGCGCTCGGCAAACCCCTTCCGGGGGTTATGGTGCGTGTCCTTGATGCAAACGGCCGGCCGATGGAACGAAGCGATGCCGACCACCCGGGGCGCATGGCACTAAAAGGCGATATGATCATGTCCGGCTACTGGCACCGCGACGAGCTGACCGCCGAAACATTACAGGACGGCTGGCTCATCACGAGCGACTTAATCTACACCGATGAGGATGGTTATGTTTACATGCTCGGCCGCGCCGATGACATCATCAATGTCGGCGGCGAAAAGGTCTCCCCGGTCGAGGTGGAAAACATTGCGGGGGAATATGAACTGCTCCGCGAATGTGCCTGCATCGGCGCAGATGACCCGAACGGCGTGCTGGGGCAGATTCCGGTACTTTTTATTGTTACAAATAGTGCCAGCTTCACCGAGGCAGGCCTCCAGACTTTCCTCGCCGCACGGCTGGAACGCTACAAACTTCCACAGCAATATATCCCGCTGACAGAGCTCCCGCGCAACCGCATGGGAAAGATTGACCGCAGGCAGCTCCGCCGTATCTTTTCGGAACGCGGGGACAATGAACTTATGAACCCTGTCATGCAGGCGATTTTAACGCGCCGCAGCATCCGCAAGTTCCTTGACAAGCCGGTGCCGCAAAAACTCCTTGACATGCTGCTTGAGGCGGCCTGTCATGCGCCGAGCGGCCACAATTTGCAGACATGGCGCTTTACCGTGCTGCAGGATCCGCAAAAGATTGCCCTGCTCAAGGAAACCATTGCAAAAACCGCGAAGGAGAAAAAAGTGGCCTTCTACGGTTTTGAGCAGCCGCCGTGCCTGATTTTGATTTCCAATGATACACGCAACCCGGATGGCTGCCAAGATGCTTCCTGCGCCGCCCAGAATATTTTCCTCGCCGCACATTCCTACGGGCTTGGCTCGGTATGGCTCAATGCCCTGATGACCCTGTGCGACGAACCGGAAATCCGCGCGCTCCTTACCTCATACGGGATACCGGCAGGCCATAGGGTATGGTGCATGGCAGCTGTCGGTTATCCGGCCGCACCGGGCGTAGCACTTGCAAAAAAGAAGGACGTGGTATTCTATGTGGACTAGCAATCGACGGGAAAAACTGAAAAAGGCCGCGCGCGCCATCATCTTTACGGCAGGCTTTGTCTGGATATTCCTCTCCCTGACAAAGCTGATGCAGTACAAGGCCGCCATCACCCGCATGGAACCATTCTTTGACATCGAGGAGCCGGTTGATGTCATGCTGTTCGGCACGAGCCATGTCATCGACGGTATCCTGCCATATGAACTCTGGGGCGGCTACGGCATCTCCTCCTACAATTTCGGGAACAATGCCGCCCGCATCCCGTTAACCTACTGGAAAATGATGAACGTCTTTGACTATCAGGTGCCAAAACTTGTCATTGTGGACTGTTCGTATCTTTCAAGCAATTCAAAGCTGTGTACGACCCTCCAGCAGTCGCACAACATCCTTGATGGTTTTCCGCTTTCAAAGACAAAGATTGCCGCCATCAATGATTTATTCGAGGAGGAAGACAAACAGGAATTCCTCTGGCCGTTCAGCGTCTACCACAACCGTTGGGATGAGCTTACAAAGGCAGATTTTGTCACCACATACAACGACGAACTCGGTGCCACGCCCTACTACACGGTCTCCGTTCCGGCGGTCTATGAAAAACTTCCGGAAGGCACGAAAATTTCCAACAAGACCGTCGCGATGGAATATATCGGGAAATTGGTCACCTCCTGCAGGGAGCGGGGGGTAGAAGTCCTGCTGACCTACCTTCCCTGCCCGGCAAACGCCAAGCGCCAGAAGGAAGCCAACTCCATGGTGGAACTTGCAGAACAGTACGGGGTTGGCTGCATCAATTTCCTCGACCTTGATGTCGTGGACTTCACGACGGACTGCAAGGACGCGGATTCGCACCTAAATGCCTCCGGCGCAAAGAAAGTGACAAAATATCTGGGAGATTACATCCGGGAACACTATGATATCCCGGATCACAGTATGGACCGGGAATTTTCTGGCTGGAAAAAGAAATACGCCACCTACCTGTCCAATAAGTTCGAAACGCTGGATAGCCAAAAACTTCTCTCCTCCTACCTGCTTTTACTGGCAGACCAAGACCTGCACAGCCTTGTCTATGTGCGGGAGGACTCTGCGGTCCTGCGCGACGCGCGCCTGTCCGGGCTGCTTGAAAACATCCGGCAGTACGGCAACCAGAGCAAAATCCAGATCCTTTCACCCGATGATTTTGCTGCCGCCTGTGGGGAGGACGGGGCGGACCTGGTGACGGAAGTGCGAAGGGTAGATTCCGGCGGTGAGGTCAGCCGCGCCCGCTTTGTGGTCAAAAATGAACTTCCCCTTATTGTCAACCGCACGGAATAAATGGGGAAAGCCGCCTTTTTTATAACTTGTTTATGGCTTTTTTATAACTTTGCTTCTTGACATTTGCAAAACGGATAATTATACTTAAGATGTGAGAAATTTGGAGTTTGGGAAAAACCTTCCAATACGTTCCATATTCAATGTACCTATTTATTTTATAGGAAACGTATTCCCTTTATGCGTTTCCTGTTATCCACCAAAATAAATGGAATATAAAGTAAAACAGGAGGATTTTGATTATGTCTACAAAGGCTTATTACAAGCAGAGCGAGATCGGTGCCGGCAAAGTCGGCTTCTCCAGGACCCGCTCCATCATCGAGGCAGCTTTCTATGGAAACAATGTTGTAAAAGTAAACACCTTAAAGGAAGCCTATGATCTGGCAAAGAATTCCCCGGGAACCGTTGTCACCGATATGCCGGTACTGCGCGGCGAGGAGTTTGGTCTTGAGAAAGACGCAAAGGTTCTTCTTTTCAACGACGGTGCCGTGACCGGACGTTACGCGGCGGCGCGCCGCATCAAGGGCGAGCCTGGCGTTGACGACGTAAAGCTTGACAAGGTTGTGATGGACGCTGTCTATGAGACCCG
>CAYMGZ010000030.1:0-14270 GCA_964390095.1 uncultured Lachnospiraceae bacterium
CAGAAAATTACAAAACGGCCGCAGAATATTTGGAACGGTATGTAAAATGGGAGCAGTAAATTTTTTTTGCAGTGGAGAAAGGAGTCGAAATGGAAGAAAATACAAATTGGGGGCAGTCGGTGACGGGAATTGTGATCCGGGAGGGGAGGGTTTTGCTGGCAAGGCATACTTATGGCGCAGGAAAGGGGAAGCTGATTGTTCCAGGAGGGTATGTGAGATTTGGTGAAACGCCGCAGGATGCGCTGAAACGGGAGTTTTTAGAGGAAACAGGGATTGTGGTGGAGCCGAAAGAGGTGATTGCGCTACGGTTTAATTCCCATGACTGGTATCTTGCGTTCCGGGCAGATTATGTTTCAGGGGAAGCAGTTTCGGACCACGATGAGAATGATGAGGTTTTGTGGCTGGATACGGGGGAAGCGTTTGCGCGGGATGATGTTCCGGAGCTGACAAAGAAGTTGCTTCGGTGCGCGTTATCGGGGAGTGCGGGGCTTGTGCCGCTGCCTTATGAGGGAAATCCGAAGCATGGGAAGGGGTATCTGTACGGAGTGGATTGACCGGATGGCAGGGGAGGTTTGATATGGGAAGTTCTGTTTGCCCTGCGAAAGTGGCGTTTGCGACATGTTTTAGAAAGGGCTGGAGAAACCGACGGTTGCGGAACCAAAAGTATAAAAGGCATCTGGTGCGGTTGTGGGAGGCGAAGAAAGATTATATTTTCCCTCCGGTTTCATATGTGGAGTATCATCTGAAAGGCTGGGGATGCAGGAAAAAAATTCCGTATTATAAGAGGAATACACCAACGCACGGCGGGCCGGAGAGACGGTATCTCAAAAGAATGTCGAACCGGGCAATCCGGCGTTACCGGGGTGGAATTGCACGGGGTGGGAATTATAGAAAATTGTTTGACTACCAGTGGATGTTATATTGATGGCTGTTTGCCGGGAAATCCGTTTCGGGAAAGGAGAAGAAAGAATATGGTTTCGGTAGAATATGTGAAAACGGAGGAAGAATTGAAGATGGTGCTTCGTCTTTGTTACCGCCTGCTTGCGCCGGGGCTTATGGTGACGCTGCCGGGGGAGCAGGAGGATGAGGTTCGTGCGGGGGTGATGCCGGATGGAAAGCGGCAGAATTGGAGGGGAAATGGTCGTACAGGTTTTGGACGGTGAAGTGAAAAAACAGATTGCAGGGGATGTTTTGGGGAAGCTTTCCGATTGGTTCGGGCTGCCGGAAAGTGCAAAGCGCTATATTGAGGAAAGTGCAGGGATGCCGTTCTGGGCGTGGTACGATGGCGGGGAGGATGCGGAAAAACAAGAGGTTTCCGGTTTTCTTTCCATGAAAGAAACAAGCCCTGACACGGCGGAGGTTTTTGTGATGGGTGTTTTGCCGGGGAGACACCGGCAGGGTATTGGCAGGGAATTATATTTTACGTTGGAACAATATGCGAGGGAACAGGGGTATTCTTTCGTGCAGGTAAAGACGGTGCAGAGCGGTCATTATGAGGAGTATGACCGCACGAACGCCTTTTACCGGGCGATGGGTTTTTCGGAGCTGGAATGTCTGCCCACGCTGTGGGATGCGTGGAACCCGTGCCAGATTTATGTAAAATATATTGGCGGCAAGTAAGTGAAAGGATTGCTGTTTTTGGAAAAGGGTGGTAAAATGGAGCGGGAAAGAATTTTTTGGATAGGGCGCGAATTTTATTTAATTAATATTAGGAAAATTATATGCTAATTTTTGAAGGGGGATTTTATGTTTGAAGTTTGCCCGGAATGTGGAAATTATGAATGGAATAAGCAAGTATCCGTGGATCAACGGTCGGCGCGTTGCCCAAAATGTGGTGCTTCGTGGGAAAACCGTGCGTTTCCGCTGTTGGTTCTGACGGGATGCAGTGGTGTGGGGAAGACTACAACTGCAAGGAGGCTCATGGAGCGGCAGCAGGATTTTGTTGTGCTGGATGGGGATATTTTATTTACTGCGAATGAGGGGGAATACATGGACTGGGTGGAGCGGATCGAAGGGCTGGCACGCGATATCATGCAGTCCGGAAAACCCGTGGTCTGGACAATGGCAGGGAATTTGGACAAGTTGAAAAAAGCGTGGAACCAGAGGTTTTTCCCGGAGATTTACTGGCGCTTGTGTGTGGGGAAGCAGAGTTAAGGCGGCGGATGTCGGAGGGGCGTAAGATTTCGGATGCGGGTTGGATCAGCGATTCCGTGGAGTATAATAATTATTTTTTGGAGCATGACCGGTTGGGTGATATTGCGTTTGAGCGTTTGGACATTACGGTACTTCGTCCGGAACAGGCGGCGGAACGTGTGGAAATATGGATCCGGTCGAAGCTTTCGATATGGACCGCCGGGAAAACGGCAAGGATGCCGGGGCTGGATGCCAGGATGCCAGAAGGGCGCGAGGAGAAGCCAGAAACCAGAACCATGTGGATGGGAGGGAGTGCGGGAATATCCGGAACGGACCTGGCGGGGAAAGAAAAGAGGAATATAGAACCTAGGATGCCGTGGCTGGGAGGAAACAAGCGAGCGTCCAAAGAAAACCCGATGGGACGGGATGGGAAGAACGCGGGGTCCGGAGCACCGTGGCTGGGAGGGAATCAAGGGATGTCCGGCGAGGAGCAGACAGGCAGGGAAAGAAAAAACGCAGGGTCCGGAGCACCGTGGCTGGGAGGGAATCAGGGGATGTCCGGCAAGGAGCAGACAGGCAGGGAAAGAAAAAACGCAGGGTTTGGAGCACCGTGGCTGATGGGGGACAAAGGAACATCCGGGGCAGCAGCCGGGATGCAGCAGGAAGGCATCATTATGGCGGAAACCCGGCAAGAACCCCAAAAAAAAGGAAGCCGTTGGATTTGGTGCTATGGGGATTTTGAACTTTTCCATAGCCTGAAACTCCATGCAAGGCGTGATGAATTTGACCATAATTTCCCGCCGTTCTGGCGGTTGGACGATTGCCGGCACAATGTGAGGTTCAAAAAGGATGTGGAACTTAAGGACCCAGAGGTAATCACAGTACATGCTTATGGGGTCGGGAATGTGGAAGTTGACGGGAAGCGCCATGCGTTTGGGACACCGGTTTATCTGTCAGGCGGGAAGCATACCATCGTTGCCCATGTTTTAAACCGTGACGGCCTGCCATGCATTTATGCGGAGGGGGAAACGGTGGCCAGTGACGAAAGCTGGCTTGCAAATTGCTACGGCAGGGAATGGGGAAATGCAGGCAGCAGGGAAGATTATGCAGACAGGATGGACAACCCACAGATTTTCAAATTCTGTTATGAAAAAATTGAACCGGTTGAGAAAAAGCAGGTGGATGGCGGAATCCTTTATGATTTTGGAAAGGAAACCTTTGCAAAACTGCGCATCAATGCAAAGGGGGAGGATGTGGATGTTTTTTATGGGGAAACACAGGAGGAGGCGCTTGACATAAAGCATTCTTACCTCCGGGCGCATGTCCGTGACCAGGAAATCCCGGGCAGGGCGTTCCGATATCTTTATCTTAAAACAGCATCAAAAGAGGATTGTAAGGTGCAGGCATATTACGAATACCTGCCACTAAAACGGAGGGGGAGTTTCTGCTGTTCGGATGAAATGTTTAACAAAATCTGGGAGACGGCGGCGTATACTTTCCATTTAAACAGCAGGGAATTTTTCCTTGACGGCATCAAGCGCGACCGTTGGGTCTGGTCCGGCGATGCCTACCAGAGTTACCTGATCAACCGCTACCTGTTTTTTGATGCGGATATCTGCAGGCGCACCATCCTTGCCCTGCGCGGGCTGGATCCGGTGGAAAAGCATATCAATACAATCATGGATTATTCCTTTTACTGGCTTATGAGTATCTATGATTATTATGAAATGACAGGGGATGGGGAATTTGTGCGGCAGGTTTACCCGAAAATGAAATCATTGATGGATTTCTGCATGGCAAGGTGTAATGCGGAAGGTTTTGCCGTGCAGGTGGAGGATGACTGGGTTTTTATTGACTGGGCGGATATGGATAAGGAAGGGGCAGTCTGTGCGGAACAGATGCTGCTGGCAAAAGCCCTTGAGGCAACCGCGAAATGTGCAGGGCTCGCAGGGGATGACCCGATGGCCTACCGGACGGCTTTTGCTAAGTTGCGGGAGAAAATTGACCGATTTTTCTGGGATGAAGAAAAGGGTGCTTATATTGACAGTTTTGCATCCGGGCGGCGCAATGTCACGAGACATGCCAATATCTTCGCGCTTTTGTTTGGGTTTGCCGATGAAGTGCGGCAGAGGCGGATTATTGATCATGTCCTGCAAAATGACGAAGTCCCGCAGATCCGCACACCATATTTTAAATTCTATGAACTGGAAGCGCTGTGCCATATGGGAAAAATGGAGGAAGTGACAGGGAGGATACAGGCTTATTGGGGTGCAATGCTTTCGGCTGGGGCAACAAGTTTTTGGGAGGAATACACGCCAAAGCTACCATGGGAGGAACAGCTTGGGATGTACGGGGATAAATACGGGAAGAGCCTGTGCCATGCGTGGGGTGCAAGCCCGGTTTATCTGGCGGGCAGGTATTATCTTGGCGTGCGGCCAACCGCGGCGGGCTACCGGACTTTCGAGGTGGCACCAAACCCGGGCGGGCTTGCCTGGTTTGAGGGAAGCGCCCCGGTCGGGAAAGGGAAAGTGGAAATTCGCTTTCGGGGAGGTGTGCTGGAGGTCTGCACCGATGTGGATGGGGGTGTCCTGGTCTGGGAAAACAGGAAATACGCACTTGCGAAAGGGGTGACCAAACGAATCCCTTCTTTCTGATGCTTTACAACGGAATAAGAAATATGGTAAAATCGGATTAAGTTTTTGGCAAGGAAGGAGATCGTGATGTGAAGAAAGAACTTATGGATTTTCTGTGTGCGGAGACCGTATGGGAGGATATGGGGGATGAAAACCTCCTTTACAGGTTCCCGGAATTTAAAAACACCTTTGAGGAGTCAATCCGTAACGACAAAATGCTGGATGTTTCCTTGGAATTTGCGGCAGTCCTGGAGGAAATGGATTTGTATAAGGCGGGTCTATTATCCAATTTGGTCAGGTATGTCAGCGAGAAGGATGATGATGTGTCGGCGGGGCAAAAAGTCATGGGGTTATTTTCGCGTTCCTGCGGGTATGTCTATGAGATGCTGAAAAGCCAGGGGGCGGGGGATGATGGCCGGCTGCCGGGTGACATGGGCAGTGTTTTCGGGAAAAACAAGGATTGGGTGAGGGCATTTTATAGTTTTCCTTGGGTCTGTGCCTCTGCCATGGCATTCCTTACAAAGGATGCTTCTTTCAGGGAGTTTATCCGAAAGCAACCGTTGTTGGATCAGGTAACTTACCTTTTGGATTATGCCACGTCCGACCCACACCTGAAAATGGTCATTGGCATCGCCTATATGCAGGATGTATGCGGGAAGGAGAAACTGCTCGTACTCCTGCCGGGGAAAGAATCAGGTTTTTTTGCCATGGCAAACAACCTGAACAATTGCTTCCATCTTTTTTTCCTGCTGGAGGAGCAGATATACCAAAAATTTGCCAAAGGGTATGGTATGGGGGATTTTCCGGCAGATGCTTCTCTCATCAGGCTTGCGCATGGGGAGCATCCGGCTGGCTGTGGGGAACTTTCGTATGGTACATATTTTTGGCAATGTACCTACCATGCCCTCTGGCATACGGAGCTGGAAGAAGAGGATAAGATGCAGATTATTTTAGGGCAGGAATCGCCGATGTGCATACCGGAAATCGATGGGTATAAGGTGATTGTACTTTTTGACTTCGGTTTTCACCGCAGCATCGGCGCGGAATACCTTACAATCCCCCACAAGGCCCTTAGGCCGGAGGTGGAGATTGGGAGGGAATTAACAAAAGAAGAATACGGTGAATGGATCGGGAAAATTAGGAAGGGCTAACACGTTGGCCTGATTTTTAGGAAAACAGGAGGCAGGATTATGGGTAAGAAGAAAAAAGAACATGTGACATTTGACCAGATGGCATCAAAGAAGAACAGCATCCCTTTTGCACAGGTAAATAAAAAATACCCGGCGCAGACGGCTCCAAAGAAGATGGTACAGCAGCGCCGGATGGGCGCGAAATAGGGGGTATGGATGGAACGGCCGAAAATGATTTTGTTCGACTATGGGCAGACATTGGTGAGCGAGGCAAAGTTTGATGGTGTGCGGGGAACAAAAGCGGTTTTGGAATATGCAACCGAAAACAAATACCACCGGACGGCGGAAGAAATCCAGGCGGTGGCGGATGGGATCAACCAGGAGCTTGGGCGTTTTGACCCTAAAAAGCGGCATCTGTTCCAGATCGAAATCCCAAACCATATGTTCACGGGTTATCTGTATGAATCGCAGGGGGTTTCACTTTCCATTTCCGGCGCGGCGCTGGACAAAGTATTCTGGGATGCCGCCTCGCCGGGAACCCCGACACCGGGGATTGCAGGGTTCCTTGCATTTTTGAAGGGGCAGGGCATCCGCACAGGGGTAGTCAGCAATATTACGTACAGCGGTGCGGTGTTGCGTGACAGGATCCAGACGATGTTGCCGGAAAATGAATTCGAGTTTGTCATTGCAACGAGCGAGTACATGTACCGCAAACCGAACCGGCGGATTTTTGAGCTGGCACTGGAAAAGGCGGGGCTTGCGGCGGAGGAGGTCTGGTATATCGGCGACCAATATGAATGTGATATTGTCGGCGCAGGGGCTGTGGGCATGGTGCCGTTGTGGTATATTGGCGCGATTGACCTGCCGTATACGGCAAGGGAAGATGTGCTTATGGTCAAGGACTGGGATGAGGTAAAACGGTTGTTGCTGTAGGCGGTAATATTTTTGGTTTTTTATATGCCTTTGTGTCTTAGCACTGTCTGGCACAAAGGCATTGGCATTGAAAAAGCAGTGCAGGAAGAAGGAGTACAATGAAAGTAAAGCAGAGTGAATATTTAAAGGAAATCAAGCCGGTGCTGTTAAAATTGCGTGACCGGCTACTTGCGGAATTTCCATATGCATCATTGCTGGCGCAGGATTCCACGGCAAAAAATTACAGTGTATCAAAAACCAGCATTGGGGTTGGAACGGATGATACGTTGACCGGGCGCGGCTTTGTGGCAAAAGTGTACGATGGGGCAAGCTATGCGGAATATTCGTTTAATGAGCTGTCAGAGGAAAAAATTGACAGTATCGTGGCGGCAGTCCGGGGCGAGCTGGTGCAGTTGTCCGACCAATTGCCGGAAGGTGTGAAAAAAAGCAGTTATGCAATGCTTGCGGATGACGCGATGGTGTTTGCGGACAGTACGGAGTATGAGCTTGACCCGGAAGAATACGGGGATGAAAAGATTATTGAACAGCTGACAAAATTCAGTGAGGCAGGGCGTGCCTACAGTGACAAGATACTGGACTGCCGCACGTTTGCGAGTTACCAGAAATGTAGCAAGCTGTTCCTTTCCAAAAACCGGGATATGGAGCAAAATGTACTATGGATGTGTGGCGGCGTAGTCGTGATGGCAGCGAGGGGGGAGGAAATCAAGGACAGCTACCGGGGGTTTTCGGTGCTTGGCGGTGCGGAATTGTTAAAGGAGATCGGGGAAAATGTCGGGAAGGTGGCACAGAATGCGCTTGATTTGCTTGTCAGTGAGCCGATGGTGCCGGGGGAATACGAGTGTGTTTGCCGGCCGGATGTGACGGGGATGATCGTGCACGAAGCGTTCGGGCATGGCGTTGAGATGGACATGTTTGTAAAAGACCGCGCCTTGGCAAAACAATACGTCGGGAAGCGGGTTGCCTCAGACCTTATCAACATGCATGACGGTGCAGGTGCGGCAAAAGAAGTGGCTTCGTATTTTTTTGATGATGAGGGGGTTCCGGCGCATGATACGCTGATTATCGACCATGGGATCTTAAAAGCGGGCATCAGTGACGCGCAGTCGGCAATGCACCTTGGAACAGAGCCGACAGGAAACGGCAGGCGCGAGAATTATGAGCGGAAAGCGTATACCCGTATGACGAACACGTATTTTGAGCCGGGTAACGACAAAGTGGAGGACATGATCGCATCCATCCCATACGGATTTTTGTTAGAGGATGCAACAAGCGGCATGGAGGATCCGAAGAATTGGGGAATTCAGTGCATGGTAAATATTGCGAGGGAGATCAAGGACGGGAAATTGACCGGCAAGGTTTACTCGCCGATCGTACTGACGGGATACGTGCCGGATCTGTTAAAATCCATCAGTATGGTATCGGACACCACGGCGCTGTGCGGCAGCGGTTTTTGCGGCAAGGGTTACAAAGAATGGGTCAAGGTTTCCGATGGCGGCCCGTACATCAAAGCAAAAATACGCCTTGGGTGATGGGAGGGGATATGCGGAACTTAAAACAGCAAATCCCCGGACAGTGAACGGTCATTGGTACTGGAAGGGGATATGCGGAACTTAAAAACAGCATATCCCCGGACAGTGCCAGAAAGAAATTTCCGGGAGCCATGCGGACGGAAAATTCTTTCCCCGGTCATTGGTACTGGGAGGGGATATGCGGAACTTAAAATAGGAGGTTAAAATTTATGATAGATAAGATTTTATCCGTGCTGAAAAAATGCGGGATCAAAGATTACCAGATCATCCTGACACAGGAGGAATCAGCGGAACTGTTTTTCATCAAAAAGGAGCTTGACATGCAGCGCTGCAAAAAAATGCGCACGGCAAGGGTTTCCATATACCGCGTGTTCGGGGAAGGGGAGCAGCGTTTCCGTGGGGTTGCTTCCGCGCAGGTGCAGGAGAGCCAGACAACACAGGAACTGGAAAAGCTTTTTAACGATCTGTATTATGCTGCCGGGTTCGTGAAAAACAAGTATTACGAGCTGTATGAGGGAACAAAGCAGGAACCAAGGGAAGTGGAAAGCACCCTCTGCGGCAAATCGCTATCCGAGATGGCACAGGGCTTTGCACAGGCACTATATGCCGAGGATGTCTATAAAGAAGTGTTCTTAAACTCTGCGGAAATCTTTGCACGCCGTTATACAACACATATCCTCAATTCGCGCGGCGTGGACGTAGCATACCAAAAAAGCCGTGTGCAAGGGGAGTTTGTCGTGCAGTGCGTGGACGGCCAGGACGTGGAAACCTATCAGGATTTCGCATACAATGATTGGAACACAGATGCGTTGCGCGAAAAAGTCCGCAACACAATGGAACGGACACGGGCGCGCGCGGCAGCGACGGCAGCACCGGCAGCAGGTGAATACCGCCTGATTTTGTCCGGGAATTATGTAGAAGAATTCTTGTCATATTATGTCACTCGTTCGGCATCTTCCATGATTTACCCGAAATATTCGAATTTTTCGGTCGGATGTAATGTACAGGGGGAGGGGGTTTTGAAAGACCGCATTAACCTGATAATGAAGGCAGTCGTGCCATTCAGCGACGAGGGCATCCCGATGAAAGATTGTGAATTGGTAAAAGACGGAAAACTACAGATGATCCACGGTGGCAACCGCTTCGCGCAATATCTTGGAATTGAGCCGACGGGTATTTTTGGAGGTTATAAAGCCCTGCCGGGAAGGGTATCCCTCGAGGAAATGAAAGCACAACCCTATCTGGAAGTCGTTAATTTTTCGGATTTTCAGATGGATAGCTTTACGGGGCATTTTGGTGGGGAAATCCGGCTGGCATTTTTGTACGATGGTGAAAAAGTGGTGCCAGTGACCGGCGGTTCCGTGAACGGAAATATATTTGAAGCACAGAAATCCCTTGTATTTTCAAAGGAAATGCAGGTAGAAAAGAATTTTGAAGGTCCGAAGGCGGTGGCGATGGACGGAGTCAGTGTGGCGGGTGTGTAAGGTCAAAAATATTTCTCAGACATACCTTGGCTAAAAAATAAAAATAAAGGTATAAAAAAAAAAAGAATCTGCTATAATAAAAAGAGCAACAATAAAAAGTAAGTGGATTGGAGGATGTGTATGAGGGATAAGAAGGTGATTTACAATATAGCACGGATGATTCCGGTGGAGGATGGAAAGAACCCGGATGCCGCGGAATTGCAGAAAAGGCTGCGTAAAGGAAGGGAAGATTTCAACCAGCTGGTAAAGTCGGTATTTTCCTCTGTTATGAAAATCAGCGCACTGGATCTGGTGATGCATGACTGTACTGAACGCATGGCGGAAGTAAATGAAAACCTGTGCAAGGTTTCCCATGAAGTAGTAGCAACCGCCAGGACTACGGAAGAAAACATGTCAGAAGTCGTATCCGTCCATGAGAGCTTCAACGAGAACATCCAGCAGGTGGCGGAGCTTGCGGGTGAAATGAGCAGCAAAGTGAGCGAAAGCAGCAAGGAACTGAATTCCATTGTGGAAAGATCCGAGGAAACCATGCAGACTTCCGATGAAATGAAGCGCGACATGGAGCAACTGGTGAACGTGCTGAACAACATGACGGAAGTGATCAACGGTATCAATTCCATTTCTTCCCAGACAAACCTGCTGGCGCTCAATGCTTCCATTGAGGCGGCGAGGGCTGGGGATGCCGGGCGGGGTTTTGCCGTAGTGGCAGAGCAAATCCGGAACCTGGCGGATGAGACACAACAGTTAACAGCGAGCATGGGTGGACTTGTGGGACGCATTGAGGAAGCTTCCAAGATGACGCACCAGAGTTTGGATAAGACGGCGACGGAGATTGGTAAGATGCGAGAGGATCTTTTCAAGGTTCTGGACAATAACCAGAAGAATGAGAGGAGCATAGCGGAGATTGCCGATTCTGTCACAACGATTGCCGCTTCCGGCCAGGAGATCTTTAGTTCCGTGACGAACGTACAGGAGCAGGTGAGCATGCTGACCGACGAATGCGACCATCTAAACCAACAGGCGGAAGATGTCAGCCGGATTTCGGAGGATCTGAAAGTAGGCATGCAGCCAGTTGCCGTGGTAGAAAAAGAACTGGATGACACTGCAAAACAGATGGGAAGCATGGTGAAGGATGTCTTCTATATGCTGGATAACCAAGTCTTTATCATGACAGTGCAGAATGCGGTTCAGGCACATCAAAACTGGCTGAAATCACTGGAGAAAATGGTACATACACACCAGTGCACCCCTCTGCAGACCGATGATACAAAGTGTGCATTTGGGCATTTTTATTATGCAATGAAGCCACAGAACCGTGGGATTGCAAGTATTTGGAACGGTCTTGGGGAGAAACACCGTATGTTCCACTCCCTCGGAAAGAATGTCATCTCTGCGATCAAGCAGGGCGATTATGGGAAGGCGGAGAAGGAATACCAGCGCGCGGAAGACCTGTCGAAGGATCTGATTGGGGAATTCAATAAGATTATTGACCAGGCGAAGGTTTTGGAGCAGAATAAGTTGGCGGTTTTTGAAGCCTAGGGTGGAAATGCAAATGCCATAAAATGTGATTTTTCTGGTGGAATCTTGATTGGTTCACCGGAGGAAAAATTGCGTTTTATGGCATTTTTTGTTTTTTAGACTAAAGGCAGGAGGGCTTAAATGCTCTTTACTAATTTTAACCGTTGTATTGCGTGGCATCATCGCACCTCCATATTTGTTGTGATAGCAACAAGATTTCAGCTAACCTTTCAAATTTCTCGTCACTATATAAGTGAGCGGGTTGACCAATCCTTATGTTACCTGTCCGATTCTTGATTTTTTCGGAACGTATAGTTTTTAGGGATATGAAAAAGGATGCGCATCCGGGTCAGAACGCCAGATTGATACAGAGGAGGCAGAAGACTTTGAATTTCCATGGACTTTTTGAACAGATTGCAGAAGAATATTCCCTTGCACTTTTAAATTGGGCATACCGCAAGCTTGGCGACCGGGAAAAGGCGGAAGACCTTGCACAGGAGGCTCTGCTTGAGATCTTCGCGGCGGTAAAAAAAGCGTGCAGTCAGGGGAAAATGGTGGAAGATGTGGAGCACTTTGTCTGGAAAATCGCGCACTATGTATGGTGCCATTATCTGAGGCAGAAAACGCATTCTGACAAAATGGTACTGATGGAAGCACCGGAGGCGGAGGATGAAAGGGATTTCGTTCGGGAATTTGCGGACGCGCAGGAACGCGCGGAACTCAAAGAGGCACTCCGGCAGCATATCGCGAGGCTGGATTATTTACAGCGGGAAATCATGGTCTCTTTCTATATTGACCGCCGTCCACAGCAGGAAATTGCAAAGCGTCTGGATATCTCTGTAAGCACCGTAAAATGGCATTTATTTGAGACGAGGAAGAAATTGCGAAAGGAGTTGGAATTTATGATGGAAACGAGAAAAAAACAGGATTATGTATACCGGCCAAAACAGCTTCGGATAGGTATCTGTGGGCAGGCGGTGGCACAGCTTGACACGGAGGATATCCAGAAAAGCCTGACGAAACAGAATATCTGCATTGCGTGTTACAAGGAGCCGAAAAACCTGGATGAACTGGCGGGGATGCTCGGGATACCAAAAGCGTATTTGGAATTTGACCTGCAGTGGCTGGTGGAAAAAGAGTTCATCGAAAAAAAGGCAGGGTATTATGCCACAAGCTTTTTGATTTTAACAAAGGAGGAAGAGTTCGGGTACTATGAAATCTATTATAAATACCGCCGCGAATTGCCGGAGAGGCTGGTTGACGGACTTTGCGGGGCACAGGAAAAATTGCGCGACATCGGTTTTTACGGCTGTGAATCACGGATCGGAAAGCTGCTCTGGCTTCTGATCTATCGCTTTGGCAATTATTTTGACGAGCGGAAGTGGACATCGGCAAAAGCGCCGATACGTCCGGATGGCGGACGTTATTTCCCGCTTGGTTTCGTGCGAGAGGACGGCGAATCCGAGGTACTCTTTCCGGTTTTTGTGCAGAGGCTAAAGGCACTTTTCCCGGGCGGCACACCGGGGCGTTTTGTGGAGGATGTATTCAATTGGAATTGCAATGGCAGTATGTGCAATGATAATTTTTATTGGTTTGGCATGTACGATTTTGGAACCTCCGATATTGAGAGCATGATGGATGGCTTTACGCCGGACCAGGCGCATCTGCATGCACTCCTCTGCGAGATCCTGCATTCGGATTTTGATATTTCCTGGGTGGGGGAGGAGCAGAAGCAGCTCTTGGCGCAGCTTGTGGAAAAGGGCTTTGTAAGGCTGGAAGGGGAAAAGGCGCTCCCGAATTTTGTGGTTTTTACAAAGGAACAATACGGACGGCTGACGAGTGAGGTTTTTGAACCAATCGCACAGGAATTAAGGCCGGTTTATGAGAAGTTTAAGGCTGAGATAGGGGAGTACTATAAAAACCGTATCCCGGAGCATTTAAAGGAGTACCGGGAGTGGCAGGTGGATAATGCACTGGGGGATTTTTCTTGGCTGGCAACGATCTTTGCGTTTGAGTCGGGAAAGCTTTTCGTGCCGGAGGAAAGGCAGGAGAGGGAGTTTTTGACGATGATGTATTTGGTCAGGTGACGGAGATATTTGTTTTTGGAGAAAGGAATTAAAAGAAAAGCCATGGGCTGCCGCATGAAAGGGTGTGGCAGCCCATAGTTTTTTATGAGACTGTGAGGAGGGTGAAGTATTATACACCTAGGAGGTAAAAAAATAACAATGGTTGGAAAAATTTTGTTGTAGTACATCAGAAAAGACGATAAGCAACAAAGATATTGGTTGACAAATATTATTATAATTGTGTATACTTTAGATGATATGTGGTGAGAAAAGGCGAAAGAAGGTGTTTTATGATAAAAAGTTGTGATAATAATGAAAAATATAAAGATATTGAGCCACTTGGTGCTTTATTAAAAACAGCGAGGGAGGCAATGGGGTTATCGCGGGGTGAAGCGGGCAGATGGATTTTGGATGAGGGAAAAATGCGGGGTTTGGAGAATGGGCTGGGAGGGGATTTCTGGGAGATCCGGCAGCTGGCAGGGCGGCTACATATCCCATCGAATATGCTGTGTGCTTATTTGGATTCAGAGGATCAGAGGTTGGTAAATTTAGAAATGGAGATTTGGTACGATCTTTTGTTTTGGAAATATGACCGGGCAGAAGAAAAACTGCAATGTTTTTATAAAGCCTGTGACAGGAAAAATATTGCCATGATGCAGGTTTACTATAAACTTCTTGCATTGTTTTTGGTTCGTCAGGGGCGTTGGGAAGACGAAAAGGTCGGGGAATTGCAGGATTTTATGGGGAAGAACATGCCGGACTTTGAAAAATACCTGCAAGTGCGAAAGGTTTTTTCACCGGATGAGATTGCGTTGATTGTGTCGTATGACAGACTGGTGGAGAG
>CAYMGZ010000031.1:0-13629 GCA_964390095.1 uncultured Lachnospiraceae bacterium
CGGCAGGTTGAAATATTTGAATTGCAGACAGGATCTGTTTTTATGGAAGAGGTGAAGGAAAGGGATTTTGCGGGATTTTAAATGAGGCTTTTCTTTTCGTGGGATACATGCTATAATGAAAGCAGTAAAGAGAGGGGGGAGAGGATATTGGCGGAGTATAAAATAAATGGGCAGTATAAGGACCGGCTTTTCTGTTTCCTTTTCGGGAATGAGAAATATAAAAAGTACGCACTGTCATTATACAATGCATTAAACGGGGTAAATTATGAGGATGAGAGTGAATTGGAGATTGTGACGCTGAAGGATGTGATTTATATCCGGATGCGGAACGATGTTGCAGTCATGCTTTCCGGGGATTTGGAATTATGGGAACATCAGTCAACGGTAAATCCCAATATGCCGCTCCGGGGTCTTATGTATTTTGCGCGTTTGTATGAGAAATATGTTGCTGTGCATAAGTTTAACCGTTACCAAAGTACAAGGATTATGATCCCGACTCCAAGGTATGTTGTGTTTTATAATGGGGGGAAGACGCGGCCTGCAGTGGAAGAGATGCATCTGTCCGATGCTTTCTTGAACCGGGATGCTTCCGGGAAGTATGAATGGACAGCCACCGTGCTGAACTTAAACCATGAAGATAACCGGAATCTGTTAGGGAACTGCGGGATGCTGCGGGAGTACACGGATTTTATTATGCGCGTGAAGGAACTGGGCAGAGATATGGAAAGCGGGTATGCGGTAGATGAGGCGGTGAGGGAACGGATTCAGCATGGTGGGGAACTGGCGGAAATTTTGTTGGAGCATAGGTCGGAGGTGGTTGATATGTTGCTTACGGAATTTGATGAGGAGGCTTTTGTACGCGAGGTTCGTGAGGAAGGCCGCGAGGAGGGTTTGAAAGAAGGATTGAAAGAAGGCTTGAAGGAAGGCTTGAAGTCTTTGATTGTTATGATGCAGGAGTATGTAAGTTCACCGCAGGAATTGTACCAGAAGATTACTTCGAACAAGAGTTACAGGGATTTTACATTTGAGGAAGTGCAAAGGATTGCGGAATCTGTGGAAAAGTCTGGCGCAGAGTAAAGAAATAAAAATTTCATGGGCATGGTGGAGTATAAAGTGTGGGGTTTGTGACCGGATGGAGGAGAGGATCGTATGAAACCTATTTATGAAATTGATTTTTCCGCCTTGGGCGCGGAGGAAAAGATGGAATTTATGAATGAACTGCGGGATTCGATGAAAGAAAGTTTTCGGGGTCAGCCTTTTTTTGTTGAACTTTTGGCAGAGACTTTGATTTTTACCCGCTGGTGGAATTCTTACAAATATATGGCTCCGGCGGAGCCGACCCCAAAGATTTTGGAAACGGCGATTGAATTATTGTGGGATTTTTTGGAGGAGAAATGTCCGCCCGAAGTTTTTGCCCGTTTCCAAAAAAGTTTTTCGGATTCTGCGTTGGAAATTTTGACCGGGGATGATGGCGAGTTGAATGAGGATCCGGAAAGCGATGCTTTTTACCGGAAATATTTTGGGGAATGGGAAGCAATATCCTACAATGTGTTCCTCTCCGACCTTTGTACGGTGTTGGAGGAGGCTGTGTCCGGGGAGATTACATGGGATGCCGTGGAAGGCGTGGTTTATGGGGATATCGGGGATACGATGATCGATTTTTTTGAGCCGGTTTTTAAGAAGGATTCTGGTGGGTATTATGCTTCGGAGCTTGAACGCCGGGAGATGGAAGCGTACAATACCCCGACGTTTGCCCGTGTGATTGCGCTGCTCCAAAAGGATATGCGTGTTGCGTTTGAGGGGAGGGATCTTTCCCAACTGCGGGCGCAGTACCAGGAGGAATACCTGTTTTCCCCGGAAGAGAGCGCGAAAATTAGTGATTACAGGTAAAAGGCATACCGATTGCTTGCTTCTGCCGCTTGCCATGGGCCGGAATATGGCAGGAACAAGCAATCAAACAAGGGGTTGCAGCAATTTTGCAAGATTTTCACTCTGTCTGCCCTGCTTCGAACGCATCAATGGTCGCTTGGACGCGCGCCTGTACGAGCTCGGCGATCTCCGTGGATTTCATCCCCTGATATTCCTCGTAATACAGCGGTGGTAAATAGAAAAGGTGCACGGTCTGGCGTTTGATTGATTTTGTGTCAAACACCTTGTAGGAATCGATGAGCGCCGCCGGAACAATCGGGCAGCGGGCGTTCATCGCGCTTTTAAAGGTACCACCCTTAAATTCCCCGACATGGTTGCCATCCTTGCTGCGCGTGCCTTCCGCGAAAACAATGAAGTTTTCGCCGTTTTTGACGCGGTTGGTCATGTTTTTGATGACGGTCATGGACTGGCGGATGTCCTCGCGGTCGATGATTTCCGCCTGCAAGAGGCAGATGACGTTGCGCAAAAGGAAGATATCCTTGACTTCTTTTTTCATGACGGTGACAAACGGGCGCTCGTGCGTCTCAAGGAAGGCGAGCGCGTCAAAGAGCCCCTGATGGTTCGGGAATATAATATAGCCGGTTTCTTTTGGGATGTTCTCAATCCCGTGGCAGACCACCTTTACGCGGCCGCGCCGGTTGATATGCGGGGTGATTTTGTGCAAAAAGCCATAGCGGGTGTAATTATCGTATTTTTCAATATTGCACAGTTGGAATAAGCGAAACAGGTAGTATGGCAGCACAAAGAAGCTGCGCAAAAACATGAGGGCAATTCGCTTCATGGAAACCTCCTGATCAATTTGTAATATTCTTTGTTCATTGTTTTTGCAATTCCTCCCCTTGTCTAAGAAGAAGGGGAATCCTTGCCGTTAATTATTGAAAAACACATGGCAAGCAAAAATGCGGTGGCTGCACCGACAAGTTTTCCTGCGAAAAGCGCCGGGACCATTGCGGGGGCTGTGGCGAGGGTGAAACCAAAATGGGCGGCGAAAAGGCTTGTGCCGCTCACGAGGAATGCACCGGCAGCCACTTTGCCCTGTGCGTCCATCTCCTGGTACATGGAAAAGACGGGGATTGGGCTGACAAGGGCAATAAGCATCCCGGTCAGGCTTTTGGGGTTTAGCCGTAGTTTCGCGCCAAGGCGGGCGAAAGGTTTCTTGAGCAGACGGCACAAAAGTTCCGCGATGGGGAGGCTTCCGAGCAGGACGATGCCGATGGAGGAAACGACCCCCATGGCATCCGCAAGGGGAGTCATTCCGGGGATTATGTGGAAGCCACATAAGGATTCCACCGCCGCCGCAATCAAGCCGATTATGACAAGTGCCCGGATACCGCCCGCAAAAATGCAAAAGCCTTGCACCATTTTCCCGGGGATTTTCCAAAGCCCGAAAAAAAGCAGCGCAGCCGCTAAAAAAATGGGGAGGTTCTGGTGCAGGCATGCGCGCAGGCTAAGCCCGGAGAAAATGCCGCCCGCCAAAAGCCCGGCGGGCATTGCCGAAAGCCCAAGCATGATCCCGCGCGCGAAATGCGGCTGGTCCTCCCGGCGGATGAGCCCCATGCCGACTGGGATGGTAAATACCAGGGTGCAGCCGAAAATGGCGGAAACAACGATGCCGGCATAGCTGCCGATTTGTTCATCGATTGCCAGTTCCGCGGCGAGCTGGTAACCTCCCATGTCGATGGCAAGGATGCTGCCAAACATCGCAGGGTCTACGCCGACAGCCTGATAGAGGGGAACGATGAGCCGCCCCAAAACGTCCGCAAGGACCGGGGCAAGGCAGATCATGCCTGCCATGGACAGTGCCATGGAGCCTAGGAGCCCGAAACCTTCCTCAAATTTTTTCCCGTATCCGAGTTTATTCCCAAGAAGATGGTCAAGCCCGCCAAGGACGATACCAAGCGACATGACCACCATCAGTATCTGGTTCATGGTTCCTCCCAATTTTACCGTATACGACGTTTTCAGGTCAAATTTTCCCCCCGCGTTTTTCCTTTCCCTGTGCATGCGGGGAAGAGTCGGCAGCCGGGGCAGCCTGACCGGTTTTTATGCGCCACCCGCTTTTTTCGTGTATGCGGGGAAAGATCAGATACCGGGCACGAAGTTTTTCTGCATGGTATCCTCGATTTCCTCGACTGTCCTTGGGGTGATGGCGGAGAGGTTCTCGCAGCCATCTTCCGTTACGAGGCAGTTGTCTTCCAGACGGAAACCGATCCCCCATTCTTCGTGGTAGATGCCGATATCCACACAGAACACCATGCCGGGGGCAATGCGCTCCGGCGTTTCCACTGCGTCATGCACGTCAAAGCCGACATGGTGCGCGCCACCGTGCCACATATAGGTGCCGATGTTGTTTACATCGTCAAGCACGCCCGCCTGGACCAGAAGTTTTGCATTGTAGCGGCGCGCTTCCGCATCCACTTCCTTCATCGGCATTCCGGGGCGGATGGTGGCGAACATGTGGTTCGAGGTGTTGAGGGCGCATTCATAGAGGAGCTTCTGGCGCTCGTTAAAATGCCCGTTGCACGGAAAGCCCCGCGATACATCGTTCATCAGGTAATCGTGCCATGCCCCGACATCGTTTAATATCATATCCCCGTCAAGTGCCTGCCCATGGTAGGCGTAGTAGTGGATGCAGAAATTATTTTTCCCGGCGGAAATAATGGAAGGGAAAGCAGGTCCCATCGGCCCGTACTGCCCCAATACATAGTCAAAAATTGCTTTATACTGGTATTCGTACATCCCCGGGCGGGAAGCTTTCATCATGGCGGTGATGCCTTCGCAGGTAATTTTTTCCGCCTGCCGCATCGCCGAGAGCTCACAGGGCTGTTTGATGGTGCGCAGCTGCCGGACAATTTTGTTTGCATTTTCTATTTTTAAATAAGGGTAGTTTTCCGCCACTTGTTTTAAAAGCAGGTGGGCAGGTTCCCCGCGGTCGGATGGAAAGACGCGGTAAAGATCCAGATAGAGGTGTTCGTAATTCCCGGTTGTGGCAAGCGAATGGAACTCCGCCTCAAACTGGCTGACATAGCCGGCTTCCCGGATACCGGAGAGTTCCCCTGCCATTTCCGGCCGGATGCGCGCCCCCGTCCAGCGCTCTGCAAGAGGGTCCGGCGGTAAAAGGAAGATTTTTTCCTGCACGGCCCCGGTGCCGTCTTTTTTGGCAAGCAGGATCAGCTCCTTCGCGTCCAAACCGGTGAGGTAAAGGAAATTGCGGTTGGTGTAGAAGGGATAAAATTCGTCGTTTGTTTTGCGGACTTCCTTTCCGGAAAACATCAGCAGGAGGGAGTTTGGCTTCATTTGCTGATAAAAACGGGAACGGTTGCCCTGATAAAATTCTTTTTCCATGATTAGATGCCATACCTTTCCGATAGGATTTTATATCAATTGTATTCTGTTCCTTTATATTATGAGCTTCCGTTTGTAGAATACTACGCTCTTCATGACATTATTTCTTATTATAGCACGGAAACTGTCAGAAAGGAACAAAATTTTGATGGAATTATTTGGAAATCAAGGCGGCGAGACCAAGCTCCGTATAGGTGGTTGCGTCGGGCGAGAAGGAAGCATCATTTGATTGGCTGTAATTGCTCCAATCTTCGTTCGTGATGCGCACCTGCAGGGTGGCGGTATCCCCGGCGGCCAAAATACCGGCACCAGAGGAAAAAGTGATTTTCATGCAGGAGTCCTTCCCATCCACATAGGTTCCGCTGACATCGGAAGTGATGGCGCGGTAGGAGCTTCCGTTTACTTCCGCATAGTCGCAGAAAAAACATTGCGTGATTTCCGTTTCCGGCGTGTAGTAATACAAAACGGAAAGCTTATCAAGGGGAATATCATTTTCTGTGTTATTTTTTATCTGGAAGCGCGGGCTGATTGTGTTGGTCGAATCCTCACGGTTTTCATTGTAATAAAGCAGGGTGAGTCCCGCTTGATCGGAAGCGGATGGTTTTTGTCCGGATGTGTTTTCGGCAGGTTCTGTTGGCGAAGGTTGGTCCGGCGCGGTAGGGACTGGTGTTGGTGTCGCCTTTTGGGCAGGTCTGTCTGTCAGATCCTGCGTTTCTTGTTCTACAGCTGTAGTTCCGGAGTATTCCAAAAGTTTTCCCTTGATATATTTGCCGGATTCGGTCAGGACGGAATCCGGCATTGCGCCAAGGGTTTCCGCAGACGGCAGCAGCAGGGCGGAGGATTCCGGTTTGTTGCAGAGTGACCAGTTACACCAGCTGATTTGTTGTTTTTCCAGATAGGAAAGCCATTCATCGGAAGATGATTTGTCAACGGTCCCATTGCCGGACGCATCGGTGGTCCCCCATTCGGTGACAAAGAGCGGCAGGCCTTTGGCAAGGGCGGCATCCGCTTTGTTCCGCAGCCATTCTTTGTGGGTCCCCGCATAAAAATGGAGGGAATACATGAGGTTGTCGTAGGGGAGCGGGTCGGCTGCCGCCGCATCCACGTCCTGGCTCCAGGTTGGCGTGCCAACGATGATGACGGCATCCGGTGAGTATTTCCGGATGATGGGGATGATTTCGTTTGCGTAAGGTTTTATGTTGCCGCCCCAGTTTGTTCCGCCGTTTGGTTCGTTACAGATCTCATAGAGAATGTTCGGAACACCGGCGTAGGAGGAAGCAATGTAGGCGAAAAACTCGGATGCCTGTTTCTGATAGGTCTGTGGGTTGCCGTCCGCGAGGATGTGCCAGTCCACAATTACGTACATGTCAAGCTCAACCGCCGCGTCAATCAGGGAGCAGACTTTTGTTTTGTTCCAGGAAGGGTTGTTGACATAACTGTCATTTCCTTCCGAGGAATACATCGCGATGCGGAATACGGTGGCATTCCATTCTTCTTTCAGGGTCTGCATGAAAGGCTTTGTGGCAAAGTCCGGGAACCATGCGATCCCGTGGGTGCTGACACCGCGCAGGACGACCGGGGTTCCGGCGGCATTGGAAAGTTGTGTGCCGATGACTTTTAGCTGCCCGTTTGCGGATACGCTGCCGTTTGCAAAGCTGTTGCCGTCCGCAGGAACGGTGGATGGTTTTGGTGCCGGTGTGTTTTTTGGGGTTTGGGTTAGTGTCGGAACCGGCGTGTTTTGTATGGTTGGGGTGGCGGTGGTTTTTGGAGGTTCTTGGGTAATCATTGGTGTCGGTGTGCTTTCCTGTAGGCCGGCAGCAGGTTTGGATGGTGCCGGAGCCAGGGTGCTTCCTGCGTTGTCGGGTGAGGTTAGTGTTGGTGACGGGGCCAGGGTACTTCCTGCGCCGTCTGGTGAGGTTTGTGTTGGTGACGGGGCCAGGGTGCTTCCTGCGCCGTCTGGTGAGGTTTGTGTTGGTGCCGGGACCAGGGTGCTTCCTGCGCCGTCGGGTGAGGTTTGTGTTGGTGACGGGGTTAGGGTGCTTTCTGTGCTGTCGGGTGAGGTTTGTGTTGGTGACGAGGCCAGGATACCTTCTGTAACTTTAGGGGAGGGAGCGGATGCCGCCTGTGTCGGGGGCGGTGTTATGTCCATATCTTTTGTGGGGGATCCGGATGGTACCGTGCTGCCGCCCGAAGTTTTTTGGCCAGAATTTCCGGTGAGCAATATATAGGCGCACAGAGCACCTGCGATGATGATTATGATAAGGATGGAAATTGTGATAAGTTTCCCTTTTTTGGTCCGAAACATGAAGAATCCCTCCTGATATTTTATGTTCTGGCGCAGGGGTTATGTTTAGGGTGTGCCAAAAAACCGGAATCCCCCTCCTTAAAAATTTCTGGGAGGGGCGGTTTTCTGGCACACCCTGCCATGTGGTTATTGTGCGCCTTGCGGTATCTGTTTTTCTTTGTTGCTGTCGGCGAATGCTTCAAAAGCTTTTGTGATTTTGCCGAAACTTGCAAGAATTTTCGGGGAAAAAACACCACATTCGCCGCCAATGATCATCTCTGCGGCCTTATCTTTCGGGAAGGCTTTTTTATAGCAGCGCTCGCTGACCAACGCGTCGTATACGTCCGCAAGGGAGACAAGCTGGGCGGAAATTGGGATGTCATCGCCTTTTAGGCCATCCGGGTAGCCCCTGCCGTCATAGCGCTCATGGTGATGCCGGCAGATATCATAAGCATACTTGTGGTATTCTTCATCCCAGATGCCCTCAATGCTGTTTAGCACATCACAGCCCTTGGTGGTGTGGGATTTCATGCATTCAAATTCTTCGTTCGTCAGTCTGCCCGGTTTTAGGAGAATGTTGTCCGGGATTGCAATTTTTCCGACATCGTGGAGGGAACTGGAGGAGACAATCATTTCGATGGCATGGGCATCCAGCCCGTATTCCGGGAAATCTACCATAAACTGCTTCGCAAGGATTTCTGTAAAGCCCTTTACACGGTTGATATGTTCGCCGCTCTCAAGATTACGGAATTCAACGACCATGCCGAGGATGTCGATGATCCGGACATTGGTCTCTTTTAATTTTGTAGCCTGTTCTTTTAGGAGTTTATATTGCTCACGCAGGGTTTTGGTCTGCATTGCAACTTTATCTTCCAGGGACTTCTTATAAGTAAAGAGATCCACGATATTTTTCACGCGCATGCGCACGAGTGACGGTTCAAAAGGTTTGTGGATAAAATCGGATACGCCAAGTTTGAAGCATTCACTTTCCACTATGGTGGACTGTTCCCCCGTTATGACCAAAACGGGGATCCGCTCAAGCCATCCGCGTTCCCTCATGGCGGCGAGCACGCCAAAGCCATCCAGTTTTGGCATCTGCAGGTCAAGGAGCACGATGGAAATCTTATCCTCAAGCGTGTTAAGTTTTTCGATTGCTTCCTCGCCGTGCGCTGCCGTTAGGATTTCATAATCCCTCTCAAGAATGTCGGAGAGGAGTTCCCGGTTGATTTCCGAATCATCTACAACTAAAATTTTATCGTTCATGATATCCTTTCTGGTATGTGTGGTGCCTGCCACCATGAAGTTTTTGTCTGCCTGCGCGGGCACCACGCCTGAAAATAGTGGTTTGGTGTCGTCACAGTTCCCGGATCAAGGGAACATGCCAAAACCGAGAAGCCAAAGGATGCTTATTGCTGCGAGTCCAGAAGCTCTTTGATCGTCTGTACGGTCCGTTCATAGGCATCTTTTGTTTTCTCATAGAGAAGGGTGACATCCATGGACGGGGTTCCGCTGCGCAATTCTTCCGTCAGGACATCCACTGCGCCACAGAGGGCGGAAAATGCCATGTTGTGGCTGACACCTTTTAAGCTGTGAGCGCCCTTGAAGGCTTCCGTATAGTCATTTTGGGCAAGCGCATTCGTGATCTGTTCAAAGCTCGTGTCGCGCAGGAACATTCCGAGAAATTTTAACATTCGTTTGTCATCCATCAGGCGCTGCTTTGCTTCATCATAACTTCCGCCAATGCGGTCATAACATTCTTTTACTGTCATAACTTTTGATTCCTTCCTTCCATTATAAAATACTTGTTGTTTTAATTCACTCGCGGCAGTTAGGAGCAAGAAAATTATGTGGATTGCCACATGGCAGTAGGGGATACCACTTCCGCTCCGCCCGCCACTGCCGTTACAATTGTTTCTGCAATTCCTCCCCTACCAAAGGGGAATCTTTGCCGTTAATTTAATGAAATTATATCGAATTTCGGACATAATTTCAATAAGAAAAGTTAAATTTGGGGAAGAAAAGTTTAAAAAGCAATGAAAAATATGTTTGGAAAAGAAAAAAAACCTTGACAAGACAGTACTTCCCCGCTATAATCATGATTGCGCGCGCAAAGTGCGTTTTTCTGCGACCATTTGTCGCGGGTCCGGCAGGAACCGCAGGGATGTGTGGACATCCCGTTTGGCCGCAAAAAGGGAGCAGGCAGATGTCTGCAGGGGCAGCCACAAAAAGCAGCTATTGGCAACAATCATCAGGAGGTGAAAATAATGCCTACATTTAACCAGTTAGTAAGAAAAGGAAGGCAGACAGTAGAGAAGAAGGCTACGGCACCGGCATTGTTAAAGGGTTTTAATTCCTTAAATAAGAGGGCAATCGATACTTCTTCCCCGCAAAAGAGAGGGGTTTGCACCGCAGTCAGGACAACGACCCCGAAAAAGCCGAATTCCGCGTTAAGAAAGATTGCCAGGGTACGTCTTTCCAACGGGATTGAGGTGACAAGCTATATTCCGGGTGAGGGACACAACCTTCAGGAGCACAGTGTCGTATTGATCAGGGGCGGCCGTGTGAAGGACCTTCCGGGTACAAGATATCACATCGTTCGCGGTACGCTTGATACGGCAGGTGTCGCAAAGAGAAGGCAGGCGCGTTCCAAGTACGGCGCGAAGAGGCCGAAGGACGCAAAATAATTTATTATCATCCATTACTATATCTGCGGACGGGTAAGTGAACCTGCCGCATAAATGCCGGGTTGATTTTTCATTTCCGATACCAACGCGATCCCGTGTGGCTGCGCTTGCGGTTTGAGTGATAGAAGTGAAGGAAACTAAGCATGGACACAGTAATGTGAGTACCGTAGAATTAATGGTCCGTGACCGCGGACCGATATTAAGGAGGGAAGTAACGTGCCACGTAAAGGACATATTCAGAAAAGAGATGTATTGGCAGACCCGATTTATAACAGCAAGGTTGTTACGAAACTTGTAAACAATATTATGCTGGACGGTAAGAAGGGAACTGCACAGAAGATTGTATATGGCGCATTTGCGCAGGTTGCAGAAAAGACTGGGAAGGATGCCATGGAGGTATTCGAGGAAGCCCTGAATAATATCATGCCGGTACTTGAGGTAAAGGCGCGCCGTATCGGTGGTGCGACCTACCAGGTGCCGATTGAGGTAAGGCAGGACCGAAGGCTTGCCCTGGCGCTGCGCTGGATGACGATGTTTTCCCGCAAGAGGGGTGAAAAGACGATGGTTGACCGCCTTGCCGGGGAAATCATTGACGCTGCGGCGAACACCGGTAACGCGGTAAAGAGAAAAGAAGATATGCACAAGATGGCAGACGCGAACAAGGCGTTCGCCCATTACCGTTGGTAATCGGACAGTGCAAAGCTTATAATAGCAGAATCCCTTCCCCAAGGTCTTGGAGGTGGGAGGGATTCTGCGGAACTAATATAGGAGGAAAAAACCTTGGCTGAGAGAGAATATCCATTGGAGAGAACTAGAAATATCGGTATTATGGCTCATATCGACGCAGGTAAGACTACTCTGACAGAGCGTATCTTATATTATACCGGTGTGAACCACAAGATCGGTGATACTCACGAGGGTACTGCGACCATGGACTGGATGGCTCAGGAGCAGGAGAGGGGTATCACAATCACTTCAGCCGCTACGACATGTCATTGGACCCAGGAATATATGCACAAAAAAAAGCCGGGTGCCTTGGAGCACCGCATCAACATCATCGATACCCCAGGCCACGTAGACTTCACGGTTGAGGTTGAGCGTTCCCTGCGCGTACTTGATGGGGCAGTCGGCGTATTCTGCGCAAAGGGCGGTGTTGAGCCGCAGTCCGAGACCGTATGGCGGCAGGCGGACAAATACAATGTACCAAGAATGGCATTTGTAAACAAAATGGACATTTCAGGTGCGAATTTTTACAACGTAATTGACATGATCCGGACGCGCCTTGGGAAGAACCCGGTGGCGCTGCAGCTTCCGATCGGAAAGGAAGATACCTTTAAGGGGCTCATTGACCTCTTTGAGATGCAGGCTTATTACTACCTTGACGACAAGGGCGACCAGATCGAGATCAAAGAAATCCCGGACGATATGAAGGACGATGCCGAGACTTACCGCGCGGAACTGATCGAGAAGATCTGTGAGACGGATGACGACTTGCTTGAGGTTTACCTGGAGGGCGAGGTTCCGGAGGAGGCAAAATTAAAGAAAGCACTGCGTGCGGCAACAATCGCAGGCTCGATCATCCCGGTCTGCTGCGGTTCCGCTTACCGTAACAAGGGTGTTCAGAAGCTCCTTGACGCTGTCATCGAGTATATGCCGGCACCGACCGACATCCCGGATATCGCGGGTGTGGACGAGGACGGCAATGAGGTGCACAGAAGGTCGGCGGACGACGAGCCGTTTGCGGCGCTGGCATTTAAGATCGTATCCGACCCGTTTGTCGGCAAGCTCGCATATTTCCGCGTGTACTCCGGGACACTAAATGCCGGCTCTTACGTGCTGAATGCGACGAAGAACAAGAAGGAGCGCGTCGGCCGTATCCTTCAGATGCATGCGAATAAGAGGGAGGATCTTGAAAAGGTTTACTCCGGTGATATCGCGGCGGCAGTCGGCTTTAAGCTGACGACGACCGGTGATACGATCTGCGACGAGAAGGCTCCGGTTGTCCTTGAGTCGATGGAATTCCCGGAACCGGTTATCGATGTTGCAATCGAGCCGAAGACCAAAGCCGGCCAGGACAAGATGGGCGAGGCGCTCGCAAAGCTGGCTGAGGAAGACCCGACGTTCCGCGTTTCTACGAACGAGGAGACCGGGCAGACCATCATTGCCGGTATGGGTGAGCTCCACCTTGAGATCATTGTTGACCGTCTTCTCCGCGAGTTCCATGTGGAGGCGAATGTCGGTGCCCCGCAGGTTGCCTACAAGGAAGGGATCACGAAGGAAGTCAATATCGATTCGAAGTACGCGAAACAGTCCGGTGGCCGTGGCCAGTATGGTCACTGTAAAGTTATTTTCTCGCCGATGGATGTCAACGGTGAGAAGACTTTCGAGTTCGAGAGCACCGTGGTCGGTGGCTCCATCCCGAAGGAATATATCCCGGCTGTCCAGGCAGGTATCGAGGACGCAATGAAGTGTGGCGTGCTCGGCGGGTATCCGGTGCTTGGTGTCCATGCGAACTGCTATGACGGTTCCTACCACGAAGTGGACTCGAACGAAATGGCATTCAAGATCGCCGGTTCGATGGCATTGAAAGAGGCGATGCAGAAGGCTGCCCCGGTTCTTCTTGAGCCGATCATGAGGGTCGAAGTTACGGTCCCGGAGGATTATATGGGCGATGTCATCGGTGACATCAGCTCACGCCGTGGACGCATCGAAGGGTCCGAGGATATCAACGGTTCCAAGCTGATCCGTGGCTTCGTACCGCTTGCCGAGATGTTCGGTTACTCGACGACACTGCGCTCGAAGACGCAGGGCCGTGGCGCTTACTCCATGTTCTTTGCTTCCTACGAGCAGGTTCCAAAGAACGTGCAGGAGAAGGTACTGGCGAATAAGGGCAAATAATGTGTTAAACTCCCGGATTTTCGCGGAGAAAATGCGTAGGGGCATCCTGCAAAAAGGGATTGCCATGAGGCAATCCACATAATTGCCTTGCTCCGGGCGGCCGTGAATGGGTTGAAGCAATAATTTATAAGATTTTGCTTGAAAATATTTCTAATATGAAATATAATGATAGCATGACTGGTGTCCGTTCCCGGAAAAGCTTTCCGGGCGGGCTGCCGAATTCCCAATTGTGGGGATGAAAACAAAATGTCGCGCAAAAGGCGCAAAAAAAGGAGGACATTAAAATGGCTAAAGCTAAATTTGAGAGATCCAAGCCACATTGCAACATCGGTACGATCGGACACGTTGACCACGGCAAGACGACCTTGACCGCTGCGATCACAAAGACATTGAACGCAAGACTTGGTACCGGCCAGGCGGTAGCCTTCGACCAGATTGATAAGGCTCCGGAAGAGAGGGAGAGAGGTATCACGATTTCCACCGCACACG
>CAYMGZ010000032.1:0-11760 GCA_964390095.1 uncultured Lachnospiraceae bacterium
TGCATCCTGGTTCCGGTTCTGGTCATTGCCATTATCGTGATTGTGGCAATGGTGTCCGGCAAGGACGCACCGGGAGCCATCCGCGAGGCAAGCATTGATAAGCGCACGTCATCCGGCGTGTCGGGTGCGGCTCTAAGCACGGGGAGTGTGGATACGGGCAAGGAATTGAACGGGCATTATCTTGTGGCGGCGAACGATGGCTATGAGCTTTACCTGAAAAAAGAAAATCTTTCGATCATTGTGAAGGATGTCGTGACCGGGGCAATCATGGAATCGACGGTGCTTGACGATGACGGGCAGACCAACGCGGCGTGGACGGGGTTCTTGCAGTCCGGCATCAATGTCGAGATGCAGATATCGAACACCACGCAGCAGAGGAAAATCGATTTGCTTGCCTCCGGCGCACAGATTGACGTAAAACTGGTTCCGGGCGGGTTCACGGCATCGATTGATTACACGCAGTATGAGCTTGGGTTTGACGTGACGGTGCTGCTTTACGATGACGGCTCGATCGAGGCGACCATCCCGGAAAGTTCGATTTATGAGAATTCGGATACGAACAAAATTGGTAATATTTACCTTTTCCCGATGCTTGGCAATACAAAACTCGGCGAGATGGACGGCTATATGCTCGTGCCGGACGGCAATGGGGCGCTGATTTACCTAAACGATAAGGAAGGCAAATATTCCGCCGCCTACACACAGAAAGTGTACGGCACGGACGTGGGCATCACGGAACCGTATGTGCTTTCCCTTTTCTGGAAAAAATATGAGACGATCAATGACCCGGAGTACATCCTTGCGCCAGTGTACGGTATGGTGCATGAGGACACGGGAATGGCATACCTTGGCGTGATCACAAACGGCGCGGAGGGCGCGACGATCGAGGCGTACCCAAACGGTGCCTATACCAATTACAACTGGATCACGGCGAAGTTTTTAAAGACAACGATCTACAATGAGCCGACTTCCAATTCGGGCGGTTCCATCGTGAAGGTGACCGACCGCCTCAAGTATGACATTTCCGTGCGTTTCTTCTTCACAAGGAACGAGGAGGCAAATTATGCGGGGCTTGCGAACCGTTACCGTGATTACCTGCTTGCGAACGGGAAGCTTGGGCCAAAGGAAGACTCTTTCCGGATGCGGGCGGATTTCTTCGGGGTGGACCAGGAAAACTGGATGTTTACGACCACGCCGGTCACGATGACGACGACGGATGACATCCGCGAGATCTATGCGGATTTAAAGAATGAGGGGGTCACGGATTTGTTCACGCTCTACAAGGGCTGGCAGGACGGCGGCATCAACAATCTTCCGGTAGGGTCCTATGACGCGGATGGCTCACTTGGCGGGACAAGGGACTTGACAAGGCTGATGGGGGAAGCGGCGGACGCGGGAATTGCTTTTTATCTGTATGTGGACGCGCTGCGGGCGAACCCGAGCACGACAAACACGACGTTTAATGTCATTAAAAAAATTGACACAAGGCTCTATTCCGAGTCCACCTACAAGGATGTGTATGATACCATGCATTTCCTGACACCACAGCGCACAAACGAAGTGATCAATAACCTTGTGACGGACATGGCGAAGAAGGATATCAAAAACCTTGCCCTGACCGGGATTACGAACACCATGTTCACTTTCCGCTACAGCGGCACGACCTACGACCGTTTTTACACGGCGGGGATGCAGGCTTCGCTGCTTGAGGATATCGCGGGGCGCACGGACCTTGTCCTTGAGGAGCCGATTGAGACTTACTGGAAATACACGAACGCGGTGCTCGACATGCCGGTCAAGGATTCGGATTACATTTTCACGGATGAGAGCGTACCGTTCCTCTCCATCGTCTTTAAGGGAATCCTTCCGATGTATTCGGATTATGTGAACTTTGAGGCGAACAAGAATGAATTCTTCCTAAAGCTTGTGGAGACCGGGATCTATCCGTCCTTCTACCTGACGATGGAGGATCCGACCGAGCTTTATTACACAAATTCAAATGATGTGTATTCCTCGAAGTATACGGTTTACCGGGATACCATGATTGAGTATTACAAGGTATTGAAGCAGTTCAATGAACTGGTGGACGGGGCAACGATCGATACACATACCATCGGGGGGGATGGCACGGTGACGGTAGCCTACTCAAACGGCGCTGTTGTAACGGTTGACTACAACAATTCTTCCTTTACGGTTGCCAAGGGCGGCAGCACGGTAATGGATTACAAGGCAGGTGGTGCAGAATGAAAAAGCAGAAAAAACTGAAACCCGGACGGTTAAAGCGCAGGGAGAACATGATGGGCTTAGTCTTCGTCCTGCCATGGGTGATCGGTCTTTTGGGGCTTGTCATCTACCCGCTGTTCGAATCGTTCCGCTATTCCCTAAACCGCATTGTCATGAACCCGATGCTCGGGCGCGTCATGGACTTTGTGGGATTTGAGAATTACCGCAATATTTTCCTTGTGGACACGGACTTTGTTTTCCAGCTGGAAAACTACTTGCTGCAGACGGCGCTTGCCGTGCCGGTCATTGTGGCATTCGCGCTGATCATTGCGATGATGCTAAACGGGAAGATCCGTCTGAAAGGCTTTTTCCGCCTGATCTTCTTCCTCCCGGTCATCATCGCGAGCGGCCCGGTCATGAACCAGCTGACCGCGCAGGGGGCGGCGAGCATCCCGATGATGAATGTGCAGATGATCACCGGGGTATTTGAGGAATACCTGCCGCGCGTGTTGGCGAGTGCACTGTCAAATGTGTTTTCGAATATCATCATGCTTTTATGGTATTCGGGTGTCCAGATCCTGATTTTCCTCGCGGCGCTGCAAAAGATTGACAGTTCGCTGTATGAGGCGGCGAAGATTGACGGCGGCTCCTCGTGGGAGTGTTTCTGGAAGATCACGATCCCGACGATCAAGCCGATGATTTTGCTGAACGCGGTATATACGATTATCTTTATGTCCAACACGGAGACGAACGGGATCATCAACCTGATCTCGACGCGTATGTTCTCCTCGGCGGGCGGCGGCGCGGGCGGTTACGGTTACGCGGCCGCAATGGCATGGTGTTATTCCATCGTCGTGACCTTGCTTGTCGTGATAATGGCAGCGCTTTTGATGGGGCGCAAGGATATCTATGCAAGGCGCGCGAAGAAGTACCGCAAGGAGCAGAAGAAGCAGGAGAGACTGGCAAAGAAATTCAGAAGGAGGGGCGAAAAGAATGCAAAACGGATCGCAAAAAACGCAAACAAAGCAGCCTAAGCCGGCAAAGCCGGTTAAGCAGCGCCTTTCCTACAAGGGTGCCTGGAAGGACCGCTTCAAGAAGTTTATTTTCGGCAGCAAGGAGAAGGAGGGCGCAGGCAAGCAGACCGTTGTCTACATCCTGCTCATCAGCATCGGGTTTGTGTACCTGTACCCGCTCCTTTATATGATCAGCCGCAGTTTCATGACCGTCAGCGACCTTTTGGATTCATCCATCCAATGGCTGCCAACATCATTCTATGTTGACAACTATAAAAACGCGGCGCGCGCGATGGATTTCTGGAAAACCTTCCGGGACTCCGTGATTGTCGCGGGGATACCGACCGTGATCAATGTGGTGGTCTGTGCGGTTGTCGGCTATGGTTTTGCGCGTTATGAATTTCCGGGCAAGAAGGTATTGATGGGGCTTTTGATTTTTTCCTTCATCCTTCCGCCGCAGATCACGATGATGCCGACTTACGCATTTTATACGGATATCGGGATTGTCAATTCCTTAAAGGCGTTTGTCATCCCGTCGATTTTGGGGCAGGGGCTGAAATCACAGATTTTCATCCTGATCTTCTGGCAGTTTTTCCGGCAGGTGCCACAGGCACTGATCGAGGCTGCGAAGATCGACGGGGCAGGGCATTTCAAGTCATTCGCAAGGATTGCGATCCCGTCCGCGGCACCGGCGATCCTGGTTGTGTTCCTGTTTTCCATCGTGTGGTACTGGAACGAGTCCTACCTGACACAGCTCTATGTGGTTGGTGTGACGGCCGGCTCGGAGAGCACGCTCTCAACGCTCGTGGTGTCGTTAAAAACCTTTGAAACGTCCTACAGCACGGCGGCGAGCCAGAGCGGGGGTTCGATGGTCTCGATCAATGAGAATATCAAGATGGCGGGCACGATGCTCTCGATCCTGCCGCTGCTCATTATGTATTTCGTCCTGCAGCGCCAGTTCGTTGAGAGTGTTGACCGCACCGGTATCACTGGTGAATAATGTGACAGGGGCGGATGACTTGCCGATGTGGGTTGGGGGTGACCCCTGTCACATGGTAGGTTGCAATGGCTGGTGGCTCCGCGCAGTGTGTGGTTTTGCCCTGTATGAATTTTGGCGGGTTGGATTGGTTATGTAGTTTTTGGGATGGAATCACACTTGTGATTTTCATAAAGGTAACTAATTAATTATTTCAAATGGAATAAGGAGGAATTTCGTATGAAATCAAAAAAGCTTACAAGTTTAGCGCTTGCGGCGGCGATGACGGCGACTTTGTTTGCAGGCTGCGGCGGCAAGGACGATGGGGAGGCAGGGAATGGTACCCCGACAACAACCCCGGGGGATCAGACGCAGGATCCGTCCACGGGGGATGGTTCCGGGGAGGAAGACCCTGGTACCCCGGCAGGGCTTCCGGCGATGACCACGGAGGAGATTACGCTTACCTACATGCATTTTGACAATGACTTGGTAGTAAAGCATGTTGCGGATGCTTTCATGAAGAAGTACCCGAACATCAAGGTAAAAACACAGGCGTTTGAGACCGGTGGCTACAATGATACTTTGCTGAACATGATCAATGCGGGCAAGGTTCCGGACTGCTACATGGTGCTTGGAAACTGTGACTTTGGTCTTTCGAATGGTTTTTACGGTGATTTTACCGAATATTGGGAGAATGACCCGGAGAACCAGAATGTCCTGACTTCGCTGAATGATTACAAGATTGGGTATTTCGGAACGGATAAGAAGCTTGCGACCCCAATCAAGTATTTCCCGGATGTTATGTATGCGGATCTTGCGATTTTTGAGAAGCTTAACATCCCGATCCCGGATCCGAATGACTGGAAATGGGAGGACTGGGTTGCTTCCGTTAAGGCAGGCACAAGCGCGGCAGACCAGATTTATGGTTTCAATGAATATCACTCGCCGATTACCTACTATCCGATCGCGAATGACCCGAACTGTATCGGTGAGTTTGGTTGGGATGGCCACCGTTTCAACATGGAAGTTTGGGCGGATGGCGTAAACCAGTGGGCGGAGCTGATCAATTCCGGATACCGCGCACCGTATATTGATACCCCGGAGAATGAGGCTTGGACGGGCGACGCTTCCATGTGGGCGGCGTATACCGGAAAGCTGACCTGGCAGATTGACGCATGGTGGACATATATCAACCTTTTTGATACGCCGGACTACAGGAACAAAGGGATGGAGTGGGTACCGTACTGTGTACCGACCAACTCCGCAGGCACGACTTTCGGCGTTCTTGACATGGGTTCTGTTTCTGCCAGCACCAAGCATCCAAGGGAAGCGTATGAGCTCCTTAAGTGGATGGGCTGGGGCGTAGAAGGCTGGAAGGCTAAGCTTGAGGCGTACAAAACTATCGTGGATGACGCAGGCAACCCGGTATTCCGTGCCGCAATGCCGGCTCCGATCACTCTGGATGCGGATATCTGGGAGGAGTTTACCCAGACGTTCTACCCGACAGAGAAGGAGAGGAAATACCAGAGCGTGGAGGATCCGCAGAACGGCGGACTTCTTGTGACGGCGGAGGAAGACCAGAAATATGGCAAGTATTTTGATGCTTACTTTAAGAATATAACCAGACCGGTTGCGTTCGGTGATACGCAGATCCCGGGCTTCCAGGCATTTATCGATGGTGTATACCGCCATGCGGTAGATGATACCGATGTTGAGGTCTTAGTGCGCGACCAGGGCAAGAATGCACATGACTATGCGGCAGAGATGGCAGCAAAGGCATTGGAGTACAACCAGCAGGCACTTGCTTCTGCAAAACAGATTTATGAGAAGATGGGGATCGAGCTGAATTATGAGGTAATCACCCAGTAAGGGTTGGCTTAAAATTTTGGGAACTGCAGCGGCAAATGTGCTGCTGCAGTTTCTTTTTTTGCAAGGAGGTATTTTATGGAATCGAAGGACGGTGGATTATTTTCGCACGACCCGGCGATATTTTATGACGAAAAGAGCAAATACTATTATACCTACGGAACGGATACCGCCCCTAGATTCCGGGAAGGGATTGGTGGGCAGATCCGGCGTTCGAGGGATCTGGTACATTTTGAGTATGTTGGGACAGCGGTGAAGGAAATCCCACAGGAGGTAAAAAAGCTTACCAATGTCCGCAATATCTGGGCTCCTGACATCATCAAGGCCGGGGAGGAATACCGGCTGTATTATTCGGCATCCACCTTCGGGTCACAAAATTCCGTGATTGGGCTTGCGGTGGGGGATAACCCGGAAGGACCATTTATACACCGTGGCATTGCCGTGCACACTACCCCGGAGTCCCCGGTCAATGCAATCGATGCAAACCCGGTGCGTGAGGAGGAAACAGGGGAATATTACCTTGTCTACGGTTCCTTCTGGGGTGGGATCCGCCTGCTGCACCTTGACGCAGTGACCGGACTGCCGGATGAGGAAGGCTACGGGAAGGTGCTTGCATGCCGTGCACGCAAAGGCTGTGACACTGCGGTTGAGGGGTCATATATCCATTATAATAAGCAGACAGGTTATTATTATTTGTTTGTTTCCTACGATTCCCTGACCAATGTTTATAATGTGCGGGTCGGGCGCAGTAAAAAGCTTGCGGGCCCTTACGTTGACCACAACGGCAGGCGGCTGGATGATATGACTTATCCGGCGAACCATGTGGGGCTGAAACTGACAACGGGGTACAGCCTAAAGAAGGGAACAGGTTTTCTGGCACTCGGCCATAATTCTGTGCTGGAGACGGAACATGGCTGGTTCATGGTCTGCCATGCACGTTATGAGCATGACCCGCGTATCTCCACCCTGAATGTCCGCCGTATGGTATTTGACGCGGAAGGCTGGCCTGCGGTAAGCCCATGCCTGTATGCCGGGGAAACACAAAAGATTGTTCCACGGTGGGAGCTTTTCGGCAGTTACCAGCGGATTGACTTTGTCCTTGATGTCAAGCATCTGTGCGAGCAGCCCATCCCGATGGAATTAAAGGCGGACGGCAGCGTCCGGGTCGCAGACCTGACAGGGTCCTGGTCATATGATGAGGAAACAGGCTGGCTTGAAGTCATTGTCGGAGGTGCGGTGGAGAAACTGCGCGCCCTACATGCAACGCACCGCGAGGAAGGTGGTGACACCGTGGCATTGACCGGACGCAACGATGCGGGCATTGGTGTTTGGGCGGTCAGGCACACGGAAAAACCGGAGGAAGGGCTTGCAGTAAAACGTTTCGCCTGACAGTAAAAACAGCATCCCCCCGGACAGTACCCGGAAAGGAAATTTTGGGAGCCGTGCGGACAGAATTTCCTTTCCTTGGTCATTGGGTAGTGGTAGGGGGGATGCGGAACTGAAAACAGCATCCCCCCGGACAGTACCCGGAAAGGAAATACTGGGAGCCGTGCGGACAGAATTTCCTTTCCTTGGTCAATGGGTAGTGGTAGGGGGGATGCGGAACTCAAATAAGGAGATTATAAATATGATCAAAACAAAAAATTATCAATTTTGGTTCGCGACAGGGTCGCAGGATTTATACGGCGAGGAGACGCTTGTGCAGGTAGCGGAGCATAGCCGTATCATCGTCGAGGAATTAAACAAATCAGGCATCCTGCCATTTGAAGTCATTTTAAAACCAACGCTGATTGATTCGGCATCCATCCGCCGCTGCTTCAACGATGCAAACGCGGATGAACTTTGTGCGGGTGTCATCACTTGGATGCACACGTTTTCCCCGGCAAAAATGTGGATTTTAGGTCTGCAGGAGTACCGCAAGCCACTTTTGCATTTACACACACAGTTTAACCGTGACATCCCATACGATACCATCGACATGGATTTCATGAACCTAAACCAGTCGGCGCACGGTGACCGCGAATTCGGCCATATTGTCAGCCGCATGGGGATCGAGCGTAAGGTGGTTGTCGGGCATTGGGGCGAAAGGGGCGTGCAGGAGCGCATCGGCTCGTGGATGCGCACAGCGGTCGGCGTGATGGAGAGCAGCCATATCCGTGTGCTGCGCGTTGGCGACAATATGCGCGATGTTGCGGTGACGGAGGGCGACAAGGTTGAGGCGGAAGTGAAATTTGGCTGGGAAATTGATGCCTATAATATCACGGATGTGGCAGAATATGTGCAGTCGGCACCGAAAGGTGATGTGGACGCATTGTTGCAGGAATATTATGATTCCTACGACCTGATCCTTGACGGGCGCGACCCGGAGGAATTCAAGGCGCATGTGAGGGAGCAGGCGGCAATCGAGGTTGGTTTCCGCAAATTTGTGGAGGAACATGATTACCATGCGGTTGTGACAAGCTTCCAGATGCTCTCCGGCTTAAAGCAGCTCCCGGGGCTTGCGATGCAGCGCATGATGGCGGACGGCTACGGTTTTGGTGCAGAGGGTGACTGGAAGACGGCGGCGATGGTGCGCCTGATGAAGATCATGTCCGCAGGCCTTACAAACGGCACTTCCTTTATGGAGGATTACACCTACCATTTTGAGCCGGGCAAGGAGGCAATCTTGCAGTCGCACATGTTGGAAGTCTGCCCGTCCATTGCACAGGGCAAGCCTGCCATCCGCGTGATGCCGCTTTCCATGGGCAACCGTGAGGACCCGGCGCGCCTTGTTTTTACGACAAAACCAGGCAGGGGCGTTGCCTGCTCGCTCGTTGACCTTGGGACAAGGTTCCGCCTGATTATCAACGATGTGGAAACGTTAAAGCAGGAGAAGGCGATGCCGAACCTTCCGGTGGCGAGCGCGCTCTGGAGGCCGGAGCCAAACCTTGCGACCGGCGCGGAAGCATGGATTTTGGCGGGCGGCGCGCACCATACCGCATTCTCGCTCGATTTGACGGCGGAACAGATGGGCGAATGGGGCGCGATGATGGGGATTGAATGTGTATATATTGACAAGGATACGACAATCCGGAATTTCAAGAACGAACTGCGCTGGAACGAAGTTGCGTTCCGCCTGTCAGGAAAAAATCTTTAAAAATCCTTGACGGATAATAAAGTCCATGTTAAGATAAAAACAAGAGGGAAATCAGAGACAGTTTCACCCTGGCAATGTTTTTGTGCGAATGTACATCAGCCGTCACTATTTGGGGTAGTGGCGGCTATTTCTTTTTTCCCGATGCTATTATAGCAATTCCGGCAGCGGATTGCAAGCATTTATTTTGCTACAGTTTAATTTTTTGCAGACAACAAACGTCTGGACTCTAATGGATGAAAACAAAACTTTGCAACAGGGATAAAATCCAAGGAATCTTAGGGAACCCGCTGCACGCGGATACAATTTTTCCCCGAATTCTTCGCCTCATACATTGCTTTGTCCGCAAGTTCAAAGAAAAACGCGTTGGAATATTTATTCCCCGGGTAGGCTGCAAGGCCGGTGCTGAACGTAATGTGCCCGCCCTCCGGCAAAAAATCAAAAGAGAGGGCGGAAAATGCCTTGCGCATTTCATCAAGTTTTGTAAAGGCAACCGCGACATCCGTGTTCGGGAAGAAAATAACAAACTCTTCCCCGCCATAGCGGGCGACCGCTTCCCGACCGCTGCAATGGCGCTGCAAAAGCCCGGAGAGCGCCACAAGCACGACATTGCCCTGCGCGTGCCCGTAGGTGTCATTCACATGCTTGAAATTGTCAATGTCAATGATCGCCATCGAGAGTGGTGTGTGGTTTGCCTCCGCCTCCACGGTGAAGTCGATCATCAGCTTTTCGTAGGTGCCATGGCTGTAAAGCCCGGTCAGATGGTCGTGTTTTAATTCCTCCGCGAGTTTGTTGCGCATATCAATGTTCTCCTCGATCTTTTTGTCTTTTGACGCAATCGACTCGATAATCACACAGGCGGTCATGTAGGCGGAGGCATAGATGCACAGGCTGAGCACGAGGCGGAAAATGGAGGTGGCTGTTATTCCTGTGCCGGTACCTGTCCTAAAAAGGGAGAGCATATTGGAGATGAGCAGCAAAAGCACTGCCAGCAAAGTGACCAGACGCGACATTTTCCTGTCCGAGAAGATCACGGTAAGGAAAAGCGGGAACAGAAAAACAGCTGTACAAAAAGATTCATTCGGATACCAAAGTGATGTATTAAAGCATAACAGAAGGCACAAAATTATTGGAACATATTGCGACACTTTAGGGTTCGCGCTATGCGATTGCAACAGCAAATGACCGCCCAGATACAAAAGAAGGCCGGAAAGCGCTGGCAATATGGCATGGTGCATACAATACAAAAACGCATGGCCTTCCGTGCTTTCACCCATAAGGTGGATCGCACAGGAAACAAGCGCCGAAAGAAACACAAGTATGATGAATCTGGCATTCAGTTGCATCAGGGAGCGGGTAGTCTTGTTCCCCTTGGAGTTTACAGGATACATGGTCAATCCTCATTTCTTTTGGCAAGGTAGCATGATGTTGGAATGGCCCACGGATCAGCCATCCCTGCAAGGCATGGGCAAGAATGCCCTTTGCGGTTTATTGTAACCGAAAAGGGCATATATTGTCAAGGCATGGCGAAATCCGTTTTTGCGTTTATTCGTGCATTTTTAGTTCCGGTCAGCGTTTGTAGGCCTGCTCACAGTAAATGCAGCGGTACAGGCCTTTGTCCTTGTTGGCGAGCCGGAAACGGTGTGGGAGTTCCTGTTCGATGGAGGTGATGCAGCGCGGGTTCTTGCAGCGGATGATGCCCGTGACTTGTTCCGGCAGCTGCGGGTTGCGCTTTGCGGTGATTTTTCCGTCCTCGATGATATCGAGGGTTAAGTTCGGGTCGAGGACACCGAGCATGTCAAGGTCAACCGTGATTGGCCCTTCGATCTTGATGATGTCTTTTTTCCCCATCTTGCTGCTCTTTGCGTTTTTGATGATGGCAACGCTGCAATCTTGTTTTTCAAGGTTCAGATATTCATATATTTTCATGGCACCGCCCGCCTTGATGTGGTCGATGACGACACCTTCATTTAAACCGCCGATATTTAACATAAATGAGTCCTCCTATTTTAAGTTCCGCATGTGCCCTACCAGTACCAATTTTCTTTTTTTTATTCTGCCGTGACACCGAGGAGTGTCATGATCAATGCCATCCGGACATAGACACCGAGTTGTGCCTGGCGGAAGTATACCGCGCGGGGGTCGTCGTCTACCTCGGTGGAAATCTCGTTGACGCGCGGCAGCGGGTGCAATACAAGCATGTCCTCCCTCGCGTAGCGCATTTTTGCGGCATCGAGGATGAAGCTGTCTTTTAAGCGGATATAATCCTCCTCGTTGAAAAAGCGCTCCTTCTGCACACGGGTCATATATAAAATATCCAGTTCCGGCATTACATCCTCAAGGACCCTCGTCTCGCGGTACGGGATGCCGCCCGCCTCAAGCACTTCCTCGCGCAGGTAGGTCGGGATGCGCAGTTCGTCCGGGGAGATCAGGATAAAGCGCGAGCCGGGGTAGCGCACCATTGCGTTGATCAGGGAATGCACGGTGCGGCCGAATTTTAAGTCGCCGCAAAACCCGATCGTCAGATGGTCAAGATGCCCTTTTAATGT
>CAYMGZ010000032.1:11770-13481 GCA_964390095.1 uncultured Lachnospiraceae bacterium
CAAAGTCTGCGTCGGGTGGTTGTGCCCGCCGTCCCCGGCGTTGATGACCGGGATGCCGGAATGGATGGAAGCAACGTATGGCGCGCCTTCTTTCGGGTGGCGCATCGCGCAGATATCGGCGTAGCTTGAGACAACGCGGATCGTGTCCGAAACGCTCTCACCCTTTGCGGCGGAGGAGGAATCGGCAGAAGAAAAACCAAGTACGCTCCCGCCTAAATTGAGCATTGCGGCTTCAAAACTTAAGCGGGTCCTGGTACTTGGTTCATAAAATAGGGTGGCAAGTTTTTTTCCGTGGCAACATTCGGAATATTTTTTCGGGTTTCGTAAGATGTCTTCCGCAAGGGTGAGGACATTCTCAAGCTCCTCCATGGAAAGGTCGAGCGGGCTGATCACATGTTTCATAGATACCTCCATTGATGGCCTCCGGCAGGCTGCTTTTCGATGCCAGGGCGTTTTGATACGCGTGGGCGAAACAAATATCTCTGACTGCTTATTATAAATCATGGGAGGGAAGAATACAAGCCCCCAAATAGATAAATTTATGAGGGTTGCAGCACCTGACAAAATATGCTATAGTGTAACCGGACACCGTGTTGCAGGGTGGCGTTGGCCTCTATTCTACATAAGAATGGGGGTGATGCGGATGGGCAGGAGGAAAGACGACAAGAACTTGTTTGATTTCAAAGACCTGATGGCTTTTGGCATAGAAAAACCACCCCAAAACTTTGGCCAGTGGCGGGGTGGAGTTTCTATTTCGCGCGAGGTCAACCCACTCTGTGGGCGGTGTCCTTCTTAATGCTACTATACCACAACAAAACAGAAAATGCAAGCAGGAGCGCCAAATTTTTTTGGCGCTCTTTTTACGTACACAAAGAAATCAACTTTAAAATTTTAATCAAGTTGTAAGGAAAAAATAAACTACCTTATCTTGCGGAATACGGGAAATTGTTGTAAACTGGATAAGGCAAGCCAGTGCACGGAAAAAGCGCCCCGGGGAAAACTTTATTGTCCCGGCGGGAAGCGGGGCAGCACGCTGGCCGTGCCAGGAAAGGGGTGTATTTATGTTAGAGTGCAAGAATCTTGAGAAGAAATATCTCGGCAAAGTGGCGGTGCGCGATTTCAGCCTGTCCTTAGAAAAGGGGCGCATCTGCGCGCTGCTTGGCCCAAACGGCAGCGGCAAGACGACCTGGATGAAGATGGTGGCGGGGCTGATTGCGCCGAATGCCGGAACGATCACTTTTTTTGGAAAGCCGGTCGGGAAGGAATCCAAAAAACATATTGCGTATATGTCAACGGAACCATTTTTTTACAATTATATGACGGCGAAGGATGTCGGGAAATATTACCATGATTTTTTCGGGGATTTCGAAATGGCGAAATACGAGGAACTGATCGAACGGCTTGGTCTTCGGATGCAGGATAAGGCGAAGACACTTTCCTCCGGGCTTGCCGCAAAATTGAAGCTTGCCGCGACGCTTGCGCGACACGCATCCCTCTATTTGTTGGATGAGCCATTAAACGGCATCGACATCATTGCGAGGGAGCAGATCATCACCGCGGTCATGGAAGTTGCGGGGCAGGATGCGACGATTGTGATGTCAAGCCATCTTGTGGATGAACTCGAAAAGATCATCGACGACGCGGTCTTTGTGAAGGAGGGCAGCATCGTGCTTGCCGGGGAGGCGGAAAAACTGCGGCAGGAACACGGGAA
>CAYMGZ010000033.1:0-2714 GCA_964390095.1 uncultured Lachnospiraceae bacterium
GTATTTTTCTTTAACGCAGCAAAAATACCGAGCAGGATACCGATCGGTATACTAAAAATAATAGAATAAAGATTGACGATTATCGTTGCAGGCAGCTTTTCCATAAAAGTGTCCTCAAAATTCCTTCAGATGTATAACTTGTCGCTCAGGACACAGTCAAACCTCGTAAACACATTTTTCAAAAAAATGCCAAACTGCACCGGGATTGGTTTATTGTAGCCTGCCGCCTCGCGCTGCAGCTCCACAACCGCCGCATGCGGGTCATTCGCCGGAAGCTGTGGCAACGGCAGCATACGGACCAGCACAAAGCAGATCGCCGTAATGATAAACAATGTCATGAACATCAGCAAAATTCTTTGTGTAATATATTTCCACATAAAACATCCTCCGATCTCTCGGCTCTCAAACGCAAACCCCATTGCCTGCCACCAAAACTGCACCGATGCCAGCCTAACCGGGCAGGAAGATGATCCCATCTTCCCTTTCCCGCCGCACGCCCCGCTTTTCCCGCACGGAGCCGTGCATAAAAAACAACAGCCGACCCCAACACCAAATACAGGGACTCATCGCCCCTGTATCCGGTATCAGGAATCTTGATTCTTCCCTGAAAGCCAATGGTATTAGTATTTTAATTCCCCACCCTGCTCTTTGATGAAATCCTGCCACTCGTCCTCGGTGTAGTTGTACTTTAAGTACGCAAGACCGCCGCGGCCAAGGATGACATTGTAGTCTTCCACAACATAGTATACCTGCTGGGAAAGGAGGCTCATACCAGCGTTTTGCAGCATCGGGATATAGTCGTAAGTCTGGAGGACGGCACCCTCGACACCTGCAAGGATCGCAAGCCTTGTGTCAACCTCCGCCATGCCGTCACCAAAGTTCACAGGGCCCGCACTCGATTCCACCATCGTGCCGTTGAGCGCATCGGACCATTCCTTTAAGTTCATCGTGATGGTCTGCATGTTCGCAGGCTCACCGACCGCGGCGATGTCAACCGTTAGAGTCAGGTTGGTCTGCGTCGCATCAAACCACTTCGCGTCATACTGGTAAGCCGGGTTCGTGTAAAGCTCGGTCAGGTGGAACGGATTCAGCGCGGAACCACCCCAGCCGCCAAGGACGGTATCGGAAAGACCATCTTTGATCTTGTTGGACCACTCGTTGCCGTAAGGTGCGGACTCATAGAATTCCACCTTGCCCTCAAACGGGGTGCCGGCCAATACTTCCGAAAGCTTTGAGTTTAGGTAATCCACGGTCTTTGTGATAAAGTCGCTCTTCTCGGAGAGGCAGTACTCGATACGGATCTTCTGGTCGGACTTGCCGTCACCGTCATTATCCGTGATATAGCCCTTCTCCAAGGATTCCTTGAATGCGTCCGCGAACAGTTCCTTTGCCTTTACCGGGTCATAACCGGTAATGGATGCTTCCGCCTCGTCAAGGTTTGCAAACTTCGAGACATCCACACTGTAGAAATCACAGAGCACCTGCTTTGCCTGGTCGGTATCACGGTACCTTGAGCCGGTATCCGGGTCATAAATATAATTGTTGCCAATCAAGCCGTACCCGCCGGAACGTGCCGGGGAAATCGTCGTACACAAAAGTTCCTTATCATAAGTAACGGCAATCGCCCTGCGGAAAGTCTGGAGCGTCAGCGTCTCAAGGTCATATTTTGTCTTGTCGAAATCCGATGCCGCCTCCCTCTTCTTAATCGCGTCCATGTTGCCGTTGAAGATGAAGAAGTAGATCGTCTCATCCGGTGTGATATGGACATACTGCGAGTTGCGGTACGCATCCACATCGTCCGCCTGCAGGCCATACGTCATCAGCTCACCCTTAAAGAACATCAGTTTGTTCGTTGCCATCTCACTTACTACCTGGCACTCGATTCTGTCCGTCTGGTACATACGGTAAATCTCGTTATCATTCGGATCCTTGTACTTGTGGTTCTCATCCGTATAACCGTACCATTTTTCATTTCTTTCAAGAGCCAACGCCTTATCGGTCTGGTACTCAACCAGCTTGTATGGGCCATACGACATCGTTGTGTCAACACTTGTACAGTAATTGGTCGTCATATTGCCATCCACTTCGGACTTGCAGGATTCATATAATTTCTCATATACAATCCAGTTGCCGGAAAGGTTATAGAACAGCTGGAAACCGGACAATGCCTTTGACAGGACCATGGTGATCTGGTAATCGCCGCTCTTGAACAACCCGACCGTATTGTCATAATCCACTTCCGGGTATGTCATCTCGACCGAGAGGTAAAACCCTAACTGCTCCCTTGTCTCATTCCCCCAGATATCGCTGCCCGTGAACACATACAGCGCATCAAGAGCCTCATCCGTTGCCGGGACAAAGCCATCCTTATCTGCCGCCGCCGAAAGGACATCCCAGCAGCCAGGACCTGGGACATAACCGTCAGCCTGGTAACTTTCAAGGCTCGCGCCCGACATCCACGCATAGCCTTCCTCCAAACCGATGTATACCTTCTCACCTTCCGCCGTCCGGTACACGCCGTCATCGCCCTTTGTAAGGTCGGAAAGCGCATATTTCATTGTCTCGCCGTCCGTGCTGTTCGGGTTTTTCACGGTCCTGCCGCTGTAAAAATAGTCCTCCGCCCCCGCAATGCAGAGGGAACCGGTAAAATAATCCGTCGCGCGGTAGTTGATCATCTTCGGGTCAAGCAGCTGCTTCATGGAATACACATAGGT
>CAYMGZ010000033.1:2724-3636 GCA_964390095.1 uncultured Lachnospiraceae bacterium
GGTATCCGCATTGATCGGCGTGCCATCCTCCCAGCACGCATCCTGGTTTAAGTCGATCGTGTAAGCGTAACCGCTCGTCGCGCTCTCCGGGATGCCAAACTCCGGGCGGGAAGCCTTGATCTGCTCCGTCACATCCACCGGGTCGCTCGCCGCCATCGCCGGGATGATCTTGTATCCCGTAAACGGCTCCTTGCCTTCCACCGGGTGGATCTCGTCGTTGAACACAAAATCATACAGACCATCCACAATCTTGTACGCTGCCAGATATTCATCCGCATCCACCTGCCAGTCGTGCGGGTTCCAGTAGGATGCCAATGCCGGTACGCTCTCCTTGTAGACATGCTCGACCTTTGACATATCCCAGTCATGGGCCTTATCCTTCCCGCCACACGCCGTCATGGAAAACGCCATCGCCGTGGAAAGGGAGAGGGCAAACGCCCTTGTAAAAACCTTTCTCATACTTTTTTCCTCCTTGTTCTATTTTCCCATGTACAGCTCCTCTTTCATGCTTTACCTAAACAAAGCGGATTACAACAAAAGGAATGAATAATAATATACCCACTCCTTTGTGAAATACCCCCTATTTATAAAAGCATCTTTTTTCTGTACATACGAATTAACGTATACTATAATATTGTTTCTTTCGTCGAATGTCAAGAGAAATTTAATTTTTTCTTCCAATTCTCTTCATTTTCCATCGGAACTGGTGCCTTTCTCTCTCTTTCTCCCATATAATGGGGTGACAACCAATTTTACCGGGAGGGAGGCAGGTATGAAATCACCGAAAAACCTTGCTGCCTTAAAGGAAAATCCCGTATTCGGATCCCTGAACCCGCCAGCCTGTTATTTTATCCGCTTTGCGCTGGAAAAGGAACAACTGCAGACCGAATTCCTTTATTATAATAATACTTT
>CAYMGZ010000033.1:3646-13287 GCA_964390095.1 uncultured Lachnospiraceae bacterium
ATATTTTATCACTCTACTGCGTCATATGCTTTTCTTTCCACGCCAATAAAGTACCTTTCCACACGATCGCGGCCCAGATTGACACCATGCTCGATTCCTTTTTCACGGAACATGTGCCGCTCGCCGTTTCGGGCATACAGGAGCTTGACTTTGACCCGAAACTGCGCAGCCGGCTGATGCGGCACCTGACCGACCGGTGCCACCGGAATGAATTGCCGCTGCTGCTGCTGCCGTAACCCCTGCCGCAATGCACGGGTGGCGCAAAGGCAGCACCCGGAAAATGCATTTTTCATGCCTCGATGCGCAGCCTATGGGTGGCGCGGATCACGTAATAGGCAAGGAGCGCGTTAAATGGGAGCTGGATCAGGCTCTTGATGGCGCGCGGCACGAAGTAGAACCAGAACCCTTTCCCGTACATCACCGTACACCAGACGGTCCCGAGGAACATCTGCACGATAACCGCCACAAAAAGCATCGCCACAAAACAGCGCAGTAAAAATCCGGCATCCATGGCCTTTGCGCGCAGCACTGCCATCAGGTTGATGAGCGCACATGCCACAAACCCCGCACAGATTAACACAAAACCACTTTTTACCGTGAGCACCTTGCGGTCCGTATAGGCTGGCAAAAGCAGCCACAGGCAGGCGGCAGCGGATAAAACCACCACGGGCAGGCGGTAGCGGCACACAAGGAACACGGTCCCCGCCAAAATCAAGACGAGCGAGACAACGGCCAGCGTGTGGGGGCTCGTTTCCGCGCATTCCCCTGCCCGCCCGGTCAAAAAGGCAAGGGCGCTGCCCTCCTTTACGGAAACGGCTTCCTGGGGCAGGGAAAGCCCCGTGCCATCCGGGTTTGCCAAAAGCTTTGCCAGGTTTGCCACCGGGTACTGCCTGGCGGGTGCCGCAAGGAATGGCAACATGGCAAAACAGGCGAGCATCACGGCAAAGATTCCGCCGCTGACAAAATCTGACAGGACAAACGCCGCCCTTTTTGCCGGGGCCTTCTGACCCCATGCCGCGCCTTCCTTTGCCTGAGCCTTCCCGCCCAGTGCCGCGCCTTCCTTTGCCAGGGTCTTCCCGCCCTCCTTCGGTGCCCTGCGGTAAAACGCAAGCCCATAAACAAGCCCGCCGATTGCCGCGTTGAGCGTCCATCCGAAAAAATACCCTCCGACCGGCTTTAAGATATACTGCAAAATATCGCCGAGCGCCCCCGTCACAAAAGCCATCCAAGGCCCGAACAAGTACCCGGTCACCACATTCGTGATAAACGCAACACTGAGTTTCACCGACTGCGTCAGGTAAATCCCAAGGAACATTGCCAAAACCAGATGCAATGCCAATAGCATGCCTGCCACAACAACCGCCCTGCGGTTCCTGAATACATGGAACGCGCCCTTTTTGTAGCTCCTTTGCTCCCCTGCGCGCCATACTGCCATATTGTTTTGCCGCATCATCCATCCTCCTTTTTTCGTTCCGCATATCCCCTCCACAGTGCCTGCTTTTGTGGAAGGACTTTCTGTCCGCATGGCTCCCAGAAACTCCTTCCGGCGCTGTTCCGGGGATATGCTGTTTTGCAACTGCCATTTTTGTCTTACTTTTCTCACAGACCGCAGCGGGCAAGCTAAAAAAGTGTCCGCGCAACCGAGTAGGGAAAATTCATCTTCCCTGCCCGTGCGCACCACAAAAAAATCTGCCCCAAAAGGGCAGACTCCATCACAAAGCTTGTGCCACGGCGGCACGCTACAACAAAGAGCGGATCGGTCGTTGTAGCAGCGGGATGCGGAACCTGCACCGCAAGAAACCTTTTCGTCCATGCAACAACTCCCCGTCTGCATGACACTTAACGCGCAAATTCCTACTCTGCTCAATTTGTTTGACAAAGCGGATTATAGCATGGGTGCGGGAAAAATGCAAGATACAATCCTTTATTTGGTTTGGTACGCCATATCCTCCGCGCCACGCAAGCCGGCATGGGCGAAAATTTCCGCCCGCCTGCTTTACTTTCTCTTGCCATGTGCTATAATGCACTTAATACCAAGATCGTTGGAGGTTTTTATGCTTACCTATTCCCTTGCGGATACAGGCACGGATAGTTTGTATCTATATTTGTATAAATGCATCAAAAATGATATATTAAACGGTACCCTGCCATCCGGCACAAAGCTCCCTTCCAAACGCAGCTTTGCCAAAAACCTCGGTGTCAGCAATGTGACGGTCGAAAATTCCTACGGCCTGCTCCAGGCGGAGGGTTATATTTTTTCGCTCCCGAAACGTGGATTTTTCGTCTCGGACCTTATGCTGCCCACCATGCGGGAGGCGGGGGGTGCGCAGGCGGGTTCGGGCATGGTAAAATCCCCGTCCGCCGGATTCCCACATGCAAAAAACGGTATGCCGCAGTCCCCGCCCACGGCTTCCTCCCACCAAGGCACCGACATGCCGCAGCCCCCGCCCATCTTTGCGGATTTTGTCGGCAACCATACCACGCCGGAGAGTTTCCCGTTCTCCATCTGGGCAAAGCTTCTGCGCGAGACCATCTCCCAAAAAAGTGATGAGCTTATGGCAAACCCGCCCTGCGGCGGCATTTTCGAACTGCGCAGTGCCATCTGCGCACATTTGAAACAGTTCCGCGGCATGGAAACCGCGCCGGAACAAATCATCATCGGCGCGGGGACGGACTACCTGTACAGCCTGCTCATCCTGCTGCTTGGGCGCGACAAGATTTATGCCATTGAAAACCCGGGCTACCAGAAAATCGAGAAAGTTTACAAAAGCCACGGCGTGGACTGCCGTTTTGTTAACATGGATTCCTCCGGCATACAGGTGTACGATCTGGGCGCGCAGAATGCGGACATTGCCCATATTTCCCCGTCACACCACTACCCGACAGGCATCGTAACGCCCGTGAGCCGCCGCTATGAGCTGCTTGCCTGGGCATCCGCGCGCCCGGGGCGCTATATCATCGAGGATGATTACGATTCGGAATTCCGCTTTGCCGCGCACCCGATGCCGACCCTGCAAAGCATTGACGCGATGGAAACGGTCATCTACATGAATACCTTCACCAAAAGCCTTGCACCGACCATCCGTATCAGCTACATGGTGCTCCCACCACATCTGCTCACACGTTTTTATAAGGAACTTTCTTTTTATTCCGGCACGGTCTCGAATTTTGAACAATACACATTGGCGAAATTCATCCGCGGGGGCTATTTTGAAAAGCACATCAACCGGATGCGCAATTATTACCGCTCCATCCGCGATGCCCTGCTTGCCGCAATCGAAAAAAGCCCGCTTGCCACATGCAGCAGGGTTGCGGAAGAAAGTGCCGGGCTGCATTTCATCCTGTGGGTAAAAACCCCGCTCACCGCGCAGGAATTGTTGTCAAATGCCAGGGCACGCGGGGTAAGGATTTCCTGCCTTTCGGAATATTACCACGAAGAGGGGGACAGGGCTGCAGAACCTGCAGGTTTTTCCGGGCAGTGCCCCCACACCGGCAAAAAGCCCGCAGGACCGGAAAGTTTTGCCCACGCCCTTGTCATGAATTATTCCGGCATCCGGCGGGAATGCATCAAAAAAGCCATAAACTGCCTTTCCGAAAGCATCCTGCCAAAACCATAAAACCATGGCCGCACCCCCCTTCCCCGAAACGAAAGGGGGTGCGGCCGCCTTAGTACCACCTTATTTCAGTGCTCCACGAAAAAATCTTTCCGCCGGAGCACGGACAATACCTTTGCCGAAAGAAGCCCCATCAGCATCCCGGCCAAAACCCCGGCCACCATAAGCACCGGGAGGTAGTACAAAACTGCCTTACTTTTTACCACCCACATCGCCACAAAAATCTGCCCGGCATTGTGCGCCACACCGCCCGCAATGCTGACACCGACCACCGAAAAACCTTTTACCTTCCGAAGCCCAAGCATCAAAAAGAAACTGAAAATCCCACCGGCAAGGCTGTACAACAGGGAAACCCCGTTTCCGAACAACAGCGCGGATAGGAGGATCCGCACAAGTAAAATAGAAAAAACCTCAACAGGGCGCAGGCCATAAAACCCCGTCACCACCACGAGGTTTGCCAGCCCAAGCTTTACCCCCGGCACACCGAGGGGGATTGGCAAAACCGCCTCGACATAGCTAAAGATCATGGCCAGCGCCACAAGCACCGCGCCGTATGCAACCTTCTTCCCCATGGCATTGACCCTTTCCTCTGTTCTTTCCAAAATTCCCCACCTTTCCTCCCCCACCCTTCCCGTATGTCCTGTTCTTTTGAAACTTTAATGCACCACCGCATCCGGCGGCAAAAGCGCTTCCTCCCCTGTCTTTCCGCTTTCCGCCTCCCCTTCCACCTCAATCACCAATTTGTGTGGCAGACATACGATTGTCTGATTTTTCCGGCTCCGTTTCCCCTGCCGCACACAGTACCCGTCCGGGCAGTCCGCCTCCGCCATCCACACCGCACCGTCCCCCACGCGGATGGTATTCGTGCCGGATTCCTGCGTTACCACAATCTCCCGCTCCTCAAGGAGGGAATATGTTCCATAAAGCTTCCCGTCCACCATGACCCTAAACTGAGCGCCGGGCTTTTCCCCACCAAGGCGCAGCCCCAAAAACAACAGTGCCGCCAGACCAAGCAGCACTGCTGCCAAAAGAATGTCCTTTTTCTTCAAACCTGTCTCCATTTCCCCGAGTTTTACATTTTTCCCCAATCTTCTGCCGCTTACTCCTTCTCTATCACCAAAACCTCCTTTTCGGAAGAAAAGTCCCCTGCAATTCCCTCCGTCACGTACAATTCCCCCTCCTCCGTATACAGAACCATGTCAAATTCCCCCGCATATTCCTCCCAAAATTCTACCGCCCTCTCCTTCCCCATCACAAAAAGCGCGGTCGAAAGCCCGTCCGCAAGCGTTCCGTCCGCACTGACTACCGTTGCGGACAAAAGGCCCGACTGCGCCGGGTACCCGGTCGCGGGATCCAAAATATGGTGGTAGCGCACGCCATCCTGCTCAAAATAGCGCTCGTAGCCGCCGGAAGTAATCACCGCCTGATCCCGCACCTGCAAAACCCCCAGATATTCTTCCCCGCCCGCCGGGTTCTGTAAGCCGATGCGCCACAAGCTCCCGTCCGGTTTTGTGCCAAGCACCTGTACATTGCCCCCAAGGCTGACGATGCCGCTTGCAATGCCCGCCTCCTGATAGATTTCCATGATGCGTGCCGAAGCATACCCCTTCGCAATCCCGCCAAAATCAATCTGCATCCCATCCATGCCAAAAGTTACGCGGTTTTCATCCCCGTCAAGGAATACCTGCCGCACATCTGTTTTTTGGAGCAGCCCCGCAATCTCGTCCACTTTCGGGACGCGGTAATCCCCGCCCGCAAACCCCCACGCCCGCATCAACGGGTAGATACTGATATCAAAAGCCCCCCCTGTCTTTTTGTATAATTCCTTCGCGTGCGTTAACAGATACCATGTATCTGCAGAAACCTCCCCGCCCCCAAGGGCGTTAAGCCGCCCGACCTCGCTTGTCGCAAGCCCGGCAGAAAGAAGTGCCTCCAGACGGTACACCTCCTGCCTTGCCGCTGTTACTGCCGCCTCCGCCCCGCTTCCGTAGGCGGTGACACGCATGAAAGTATCCATTGCAAAAAACTCGAGGGATGCTTCTTCCCCCCCTTCCCCCGGTGTCCTGCCACAGCCGGAAAAAAGGCAGAGGGCAAGGAACAAAATGTATAATATTTTTTCATTGTCTCTTTCTTTTTGGCACTTAAAAAGGGATTTTGTTATGGTTTTGATCCATTCATCTTCCCATAAAACATCTTTCTATCTTTCCATCTTTTCTGTCAGGTTTTCCATATCCTTCTATGTATTTTATATTGATTGCTTCCCCTGCCATAAAAAGTATATTCCCAAAACACCCCCCTGTCAATTATTTTCCCACATTTCGGATTGAGCCGGGAAATTATGCGCTTTCCCCACTACCCGCCACGCGGTCCGTGCGCTGCCTTGGCGGCATGCAGCAGTTCCGCTGCATGGAATGCTACATCGGAGCGCGGTCCTTACACCACCTTGGCGGCATATAGTAGTTCCGCTGCAAGGAATGCCACATCGGAGCGCAGTCCGTGCGCCCCTTGGCGGCATGCTTCTCCTGCACGGACCTGCGCATAAAAAGCAAAAACAGGACATTTTACTGCCCTGCTTCGCCCATCGTCAGCTGCATCACGCTCTCGCCCTCCTGCCAGAGGCGCATGTACGCCTGCTGGCAGCGCCAAAAGCGCGCGAAAACGCGTCTCGCCTGTTCCTCATTCCCATACACTTTCCAACACCCGGTGCATTTGCAGCACCGCCCACCGTAACGGATAAAACCCAACACATCCTCTGGCGGATATCCCAAAAACAGTCCAATCTCGTGCGGGAACCCTTCCTCTTTCTGCTCTTTCAGGCGCTCCTTAAGCCTTCGGATCGCGCCTGCCTCCTCTGCTGTTCCGTAACCGTAGCCCGCAAGGATCCGAAATGCCTCCGGTTTTGCAAGGTCACGCCCAAGCCTGCCGGTGCGGTATACATATACCAACGCATTTCCTTCTTCCTGCAACAGGCACAGCTTTATCCCCTTTTTCCCCATGCAGATATTCCATCCCGCCAGGCTTTCACCAAGCGCGGGAAGCATCTTTGCAGGGCAGGAAAATAAATTCGCTGTTTTTAAGCAGGCAAGGGTTGGCGCGCAATACTGAATCAGGTATTTTTCCAACCGCTCCATTTTTTCCTCCGTCCGCTTTTTTCTCTTGCTCCCCCTGCAATAGATTGCCCCGCAGCAAATTTTTCATACTGGAAGAAAAAAGCGGTTTTGGAAAATAGCGGCGCATCCCCCTATATTCCTTGTTTTTAACACAAAGCAACATCCATCACCCGGTATTTGGCATGGAACAATTCTTATCATCCCTTCTCAGACGCAAGATAATTTTCATACATCCGTCTCCCGATCTCGTCCGCCGTGTAGAGCGGCCCACCCGGATATTCACAGAACATGCGCTCCCCGCGGTATTCCGGATGCATGGCGCGGTAAATTTTCCCATATGAATCCGAAAGCTTTGGCAGTGACCCCTTCTTCTCCATCAATTCTTTCTGTATCTGCTCCATCTCCTTGGCCGTGTAAAAAGTTCCGGTACCTTGGTTCATGTATTTCGCCCACTGTGCCTTTTCCCGGTCGATATAGGTGGAATCCCCGTCCGTTATGGTATAATCCGGCACTCCGTGGTTCGTTCCTTCCATAAACCGCATAAATCCGTCCATGTCAATCTTATCGTAAAGAAAATCCCTCCAAAAATTTTCCTTGGAGGCAAAACGCAGGTTCCAATCCGAAGGGAAATGGTTGACGAGCGCCATGACCTTGTCATATTCCTCTTTGTTTTTTAGCGGGATAAACCATTCCTCTCCCTTGCCACGGCAGAAGATCCCGTCCTCGGTGTAGCAGGTGATGTAATAATCCGGTGGGTTCTTTAAGTCGCTTGACGGGTAGGATGCCTTTGTGTAAGTGCCGGAAAGAAAACCATCCGTTTCGGGAGGCTCCATACCCTGCCCGCCCGCAAGTGCTTCCTTCTTTTGCGCTTCCCTTTTTTGCTCCTCCTGCTTTTTTGCCCGCTTGGCATGTTCCTCGCGCATCTGCGTGCGGATCTCGTCCTCCAGCTTGTCAATTTTTTCCAGTAACTTATCCCATTCCTTTTCCGTAAAGGATGCCGCCCCGATCTGGTAGCTCGGTTCCGATTCCCCGTTCTGGAATTTCACGAAAAGCTCCTCCGTCTTTTCACGCAGGAATTTCTGGTAATCCATCCGCCCCTGCACCGCATCGTCCTTTTCGCCCGCCTGCACAACCGCCGCGCGAACCCCATCCGGCGCGCTTTCCGCGAACAGGGAAAAATCCATCCCCGCCTTGTCCTGCTTTGTTTTTGCCGGATAACCATACGGATGGTATCCGGCGGATACTGCCCCTACTGCCATGCCTCTCCTTTCTGCAGCACATCTGGCATTCCGTGCCGCGCCACTTCCCAAAACGGTCCAAGTGGCTTTATTGTTTTTTAGGTCCGGGCAGTGTGTGCCAAGGTTTTTTGATGGATTCTGCTTTTTCCATGTTCCACACATAAAATAACGCCGCAGTCTCCAATCCATCCTGGAAACCACAGCGCCATCCATAGCTTTTCCATATTTTTACATGCAACAAGCCATACAAAACCATGCATTGCCTGCCAAACCTGTTACTTTTATCGGCATACTTGCAAATAAAATTTATAGGGCGGAGAAAATATTGTTGCCGTTTGTAACGGTTCATCCTTCCCCTCCCGCGAAGGTTCTTTCTCAACTTTGGGTCTTTTAATTCTTTTTAATATTCCAGACTTTGCCGGAATTTTAACATTTTTGCAAAACCAAGTCCGGAAGAATACCCAAACATGAAAAAGAACCCCCTCCGAGATGTTTTTATGCTATTTTTACATAAAAATCCGAAGGCTTTCCTGTTACTGCCGTTTTTTTCTAGCAACCCTTTTCCTTCTTTGGCATATCCGAAAACTCCGCCTTTTCAAGCAACGCTTCCAGTCTGTCATAATATTGGTAGAGCTTTTGTGTTCCGTTTTCAAGAATGTAATAATGCCGGATATAAGGAAGGAGCAGCACAAGAAGCAAAAGCAGGAGCACCGCCACCTCCGGGCGGAAATCCAACGTCAGCCAGATCAGGACAAGCAGCGAGAGCAGCGCAAATAGCACCGTGACAATCAGATGGACCAACCTTTCATGTTGGAAAAAACCAATCTGGGTCAGCAATTCCTGCTTTGCCCTTGTAAGCTGCTGTGCGCGCGCCATTTGTTCTCGTCCTTCTCCCGGCAAGGTTTCCCCCTCTAGTAAACTTTCCCCTCCCCCTCCTGCCGGCTGCAGGGGTGCATTTTCCACACCCTGCGCGGACGGTTGCGGTTGCCGGGATTGCTTGCCCCCCTTAGCCGATGCCTCCTTCTCCCATGCTATCAACCTCTGTTCTACCACTTTTAAATAATTTTTTAACCGTTCCCCCATGATTGTTTCCCCTCAATTCTTATATCTTCGTCAATAGAAACGCACGGCAGCCAACCTCCGAAATCTCCAAAAAGCCCTGTGCCCGGCTTTTCGTCCGGTTTACTGGCACAAGGCAGGTTTTTTATTCCGTATACTTTCCGATCTACATTGTACGGTTTCACAATCGATTTTTCAACAAAATTTTTATCACTTTTTATGGCTATACCGTTACCTGGAAATCAAAGTAAAAGCCTGCTGGAAGAAACGCGGAAAGCGCTTTTGGATATGAGGTTCCACTTTGCGGAAAAGACGGGCAGCGAGGGCATATTGGAGAAATGCAAGCCAGACTTATGGAGTGAGGAATTTATGAAAACAACAAAGGTATGGAGCAGGGATTGGGAACATTTTGACTGGGGGCAGGTGCGTGAGAAACTCTGCGGGGCGGAAACCCACACATTTCCTTTATGAGGTAGACGGAGGTGATGATGCGGTCTTTGCATTTTGCCATATTGCCCCCTTTCCTATATCATTCGGTCTTATACAAGGGTCTGTGGTTTTCTTCCCATCCCCGGCCATCCCTGTACGACTTCCATTGGATAACCAACCACCTGTGCAAT
>CAYMGZ010000034.1:0-13286 GCA_964390095.1 uncultured Lachnospiraceae bacterium
TACAGGCCCCATCCCCTTTCTTTTTTTTATGCCAAACCCGGATACCAACGCCCATTTCTGCCCCAATACGCCCCTGCTAAACAGCGGAAAAAAACGGGGCAGGGATCTTTTTTTTAGGTTCCGGCCCTGGGGATTGTTTTACAATTTTCCCCTTTTCTGCCCGTTCCATCACTTCCCTTGCAAAGTGCTCAAACCGGTCATACTGCCCCTGATACCCCCATTTCTGCCGCAAGGTGCCAACCTCTTGGTATTCTGCTGCCTCCCCGATCCGGTTGTTTTCCTCAAAGATTGTCCGGAAAAACGGGGCATCCGCGCCCTTTTTCAACTCCTGCACCGTTTTGGTATGCAGGTTCGACTGCCCGCGGACTTTCGTTGCGACAATGCCAAGGCATTCAATACCCTCCCCGATGTTGTCCGAAAATTTCCCGACCCGGTTGATGATCTGCGGGATGCCATAGGTGGACAGGATGTCAGGTATGGTTGGGATAATGTACCCGTTTGCAATCCGCAGGCCATTTAACGTGATCAGCCCCATGTTTGGCGGGCAGTCAATCAGGATGTAGTCGTAATCATTTTTTATATCTCGAACCGCCCTTTTTAGGATGTCCGTGGGGTTGTTGGAATAAAACCGTCCCTGCGGGATGGAGGCAATCCGGTCCTGCAAATCAATCATATCAAGGCTTGACGGGATCAGATCCAGATTTTTTACCTCCCGGATATTGGATACATTTTTCTGGAGGACAAGGGCAATGTCAAACTTGTCCGTCTCATCAAGGGCATCCTTAAACAAAGTATAGAGCGTATGCCCCCGTTCGTTTAATTCCTTCCATTGATCCTCGCCGATCAACATGGTCGTACAGTTTGTCTGCGGATCCAAATCAATCACCAGGACCTTTTTTCCAAACGTACCTGCCAGCACGGTTGCCAGCCCGACCGTTGTCGTTGTCTTTGCCACCCCGCCTTTCAGATTAATAAATGCAATGGTCTTTGCCCCCATAACCTTCCCCCTCCTTTAATTCTTTAAAAAGCAACCGCGCAGGGATGCCACCCATCCCGCGCGCAAAATATGCCGCATACACCATAAGCGCAGGGCAGCTTCCCTGACGGAAAGCCTCCTGCGCTCTACAATTATAGTATATTCCATTTTCCTTGTCAATTTTATTTCTTACATTTTCGCCATCCTTTGTTTTTTATCTGCCATTTTCCTTCTCGTTCCCGAATATTTTCACCTCATAGACCGTCGGCGTATACCAGTTATAATCCGGGTTGTTCTGCAGCCTCGCACCATGCACCGCAAGCTTGACATAGCGCGCCGCGCCGGAAAGGCGGTTGACATTAAATCCGTAAGTCTTTGAGACAACGGATTTATTTTCATTGGAATTTTCACATAAAACTTCCCAGTTTTCGCCGTCCGTGCTCCCATATACATCATACATATAATACCCTTCCGAACCTTTGCAGATATACCACGAAATCTGTAAGTTCGTCAGTTCGCACTCCCTGCCAAGGTCGATGGTCAGGTCAAACGGCCAGGAGGCGGAATCCGCCGTGTAGGAGCTAAAATAATCCCCGTCCGTCACATTTTCCGATCCACAGCCCTCCGCCGCGCCAAGTGTTGCCGTGACCGGGCAGTCCTGCGAGAGCAGCCTGCCGCCCATCAGCGGAACCATGTCGCCCGTTTGGTCATTGTACAATATCTTCGGGAAATAATCATAGTATGCGATCCCGTCCGCAAATGTGACCGGCGCTAACATCGTGGTACTTGTACCCTCCCCGGCAATCCAGCGGTAGGCATGCATCAGGTAATTTTTCCCTTCCCCCTCCCCAAGCACGGCAATCCAGCTTGACTGGGAAGAAAACGTGGAAGTATTGCCAACCGGGCGCAGCTCGCTCCAACCTGTTTCCATACTGCGCGAGGAAGCATATGCACCGGAACTTGGGTACCAGCCGGCGGCCTGCGAGAGGAATAAGTAATACCAGCCATCCTTTTTGATGACATTTGGCATCTCGCGGTACTGGTTTTCAAAAAGCACCGTGACAATGCCGTCAATACCGGAAAAATCCTTTGCAAAACGGAAAATATAAATACTTGCGTTTGCCCCCTCCCCCGGTTTGTTCGCGGCCGCCAGCAAATATCCTGTGCCGTCGTCATCGACAAAAATCGACATATCCCGCACCTCGATGCCTTCCGGGTTCCAAATCCCGTGCACCGTAAATTCCCCGCCCGGCGTTCCGGTCGCTAGGAAAAGCTTCCCGTCCGCATACCCGTCCGGCTTTTCCCAGTGGGCGGCAATCACGACCTTGTTTTGTTCCTTTACATAAACGGTCTTCGCGCTCTCAATCTTACAGCTTTTGAGCAATTCATGCGCATCGCTTCCCACCACGGTGCGCCCCGCGCCAAAATTGTAGCCGTCCTTTGATGTCTGTTCCGTTATTTTCGCCTTCCCGGCACTGACGGAAAAATTATAGCTGTAATAAATCCCGTCCGGGCAGACCCCGGAGCGCAGGGATATCCCGTTCCCGGCCGTCTGGTTATTGATAACTTTCAATTCTGCCTCCGGCATGGCGCGGCAAAGCGCTTTTGCTGTATTGCTAAAAAGCTCGGTCTTCCCGTTTTTTAATTTCATCCGGTACGTGTAGGTCCCAAGCGGCAGGCCGTAATCCTGCCATGATGTTCCGCGCCCGGTATAGACAAGCACTTCCTGCCCGTTCTCCCCCGCGCGGTAGATTTCATATTCCTTTGCCGCAAGGGAGCTTCCCCAATATAGGGCAACATTATTGATTTCCCCCTTCGCGTCCGTCGCGAACGGGAGTGCGGTTAGAGATACGGATAAATTCGTTTCCATGGCATACACCCTGATCTCCGAAATGGCAGCAATGCCATCCGGGTTTTGATATTTGATATAACGGTAAGAACCGGTGGAAAGCAGTTCACCATAATAAACAAAGGTGGAGCAGACGGTATCCGGCGGCGTGCCGATCCGATAGAGCAATGTCCAGTCCTGCCCGTTACTGCTTCCATAGAATTCACCGCCCGCAAGGTCTTGTGGGGATACCCCGTCCGCATCACCCCCCATGTAAGCGATCGCGCCGAGCGTGTATTCTTGATTAAGCGGCAGGAGGATTTCCCCACCCTCCACTTTTGCCACCGTTGACGGGTTATTGTCGCAGGCGGCTTTTGCCGTTTGCGCAAGTGCATCCCTGTCGATTTCTGCCTGTATCATGCCAAGATCCTGCGGAATCTGATCAAGCACCTCGTAACTGCCGTCCGCGTAGGTCTCGCGCTCGATGTTTGCCACCAGTTCTTCGGGGATTCCCTTTGCCGTGTAGAGTACGATTTCGGAAATGTTCGCGCAATCTGCAACATTCTCATATTTGATATAGCGGAAACGCCCGACGGTGGTAAATTCCGTGTAATCCGTTTCCTTCATCGCGGGAGGGGCGGAGGCAATTTTATAGATTTCGTACCATGTCCTCCCATCCAGGCTTCCGTAAAAAGTACCGCAAAGCCGCGATTCATAGCCACTCCTCGGCGCGTAACCGATTTTCCCGATCAGGTATTCCCCGCCCAGATCCACGCGGATGTAACCTTCCTCCAGGCCGTCAAAAAAGGTGGAGGTGCTGCCGTCAAAAGCGTTAGCGGCTACATCCGGACCGTTGTTCCACGGCGTGGAGGAGGTCAGCATATCCTCCGTGACGGCAAGCTTTGTGTAGGTGACCCCGGCAGCAGGATCCTCCGGGTTTCCGTCCTGCCCTGCCTCGTTTCCGGGCGCTGTGAAAGGCTATGTTTCATCGGATGGGGAATTCCCGGTATCCGCAGACGTGTCTCCTTCGGATGGGGTTTGATCCGCGTTCCGGGTGGGTTCCGGGGTTTGTGTTGGTTCTGCCTGCGGGGTAAGTGTTGTGTCATTATCCGGGTTCGTTGGATTCCCCGCTTCTTCCCCGCTCCCGCCGCCGCACGCCGTGGCAAAAAGAAGCAGGAAGGATGCGGCAACGCATGATAAATAATATATTACTCTTTTTTGCATAAAAGTCTCCTATTTAAAGTTCCGCATATCCCTTTACATTTTGATCAGCCTTACTCCGTATTTCCCTAATTTTTCGCCTTCCTCTACTTGCTTGCCGGTCAGCAGGTCTTCTTTTCCGGCAAAACATGCCGGGATATTGTATTCTTCGTCCTTAAAATTCATGATAAAATAGAATTTCCCATCCTCCGCCGTCCGGCAGACCACTTCCAATTCGGTTTCCTCCTCAATGGCAGATGAAACCGCCGCTTCTTTTACTGCCCCGGAAAGTACCTTGTCAAGCCCCGCTCCCTCAAGCCTTGTGCCGACATAATAAACCGCGCCCTTCCCAAATGGGTTCCTTGTCACGGCAGGCATCCCGGCATAAAAATCTTCCCCGTAATCCGCAAGGCTCCTGGCCCCTTCCAAATGCATCAGGTCACACACAAGCCCACACCCTGCCTCGCTGCCATCTGCAAATATTACCCTGTTTTTCTGCTCCGGCGCGAGCGCGTCGATCTCCTCCACCCAGATACCCGCAAGCTCCCGAAGCGGTCCCGGATAGCCGCCAAGATGCACGTTGTCCGTCTCATCCACAATGCCGCTCATGTAAGTCGTCACCAAAATGCCGCCGTTTTCCACAAAACGCGTGAGCGCCTCTTTCATCCCCTGCTTTACCATGTACAGCACCGGCGCAACAATCAGCTGATATTTCCCAAAATCCGCATCCACCGGAACCATATCAACAGCTATATTTTTTCTGTAAAAATATTCATAATATTGGTGGATTGTATTGACATATGTAATATCCGCATGTGGACCGCTTGTATATTCCAACGCCCAATAATTTTCCCAGTCAAAAACGATGCCGACCGCTGCCTTGTTTTCCGAACCAAGCGTCAAGCTCCCCAGCTTTTCCAGCTCCCCGCCAAGCTGCTTCACCTCGCCAAATACCCTTGTGTCCTCCGTCCCCACATGTGCAATCACCGCGCCATGGAATTTCTCACAGCCGCCCACACTGCGCCGCAGCTGGAAAAACTGGATGGTGTCCGCACCGTGCGCGATTGTCTGGTAGCTTTGCGCGCGCATCTGCCCCGGCCGCTTTAGGGAATTGTAGCGCTGCCAGTTCTGCTGGCTCGGTGTCTGCTCCATCAGCATGAACGGTGCGCCCTTTAGCCCCCGCATCAGGTCATGGCGCATCGCAGTATGGCTCCACGGCGTGTCATAGCTTGGATAATTATCCCATGACACGATATCCATTTCCTTCGCCCATTTAAAATAATCCAGTGCCTTGTAAGTTCCCATCAGGTTTGTTGTAATTGGTGTGTCCTTGTCAAATTCACGGATTGCATCACGCTCCATCGTAAAATTGGCAAGCAGGCTGTCGGAATTGAATCGGCAGTAATCGATGGAAAGCCCGGCGAATGCCGTCTTGTTGTAACCAATCCCGTCGGAAAGCGCGTTCGGCAGTACAACCTCATCCCAGTCATAGACCGTGTGACCCCAGAATTCCATGTTCCATGCTTTATTTAATGCCTCAACTGTTTTGTACTTTTTGCGCAGCCAGACACGGAATGCCTTCGTACAATTCTCACAGTAGCACTCACCGCCGTACTCGTTGCTGACATGCCAGCAGGCAATATGCGGGTTGCTGCCATAGCGTTTTGCAAGCTCCCCGGCCAGCGCGCGTGCATATTTCTGGAATACGGGGGAATTCGGGCACGCATTGTGCCGCCCGCCGAATTTGTGCTGCCTCCCGTCATAGTCCGTCCTTGAGACCTCCGGATAGCGCTTCACCATCCACGCCGGGAGCGCCGCTGTCGAAGTTGCCAGCACGATATCATAATTCTCGCGGCTTAACATGTCAACCATGTCATCCAACTCGGAAAAATCGTAGGTTTCCTCCGACGGCTGGATCTTTGCCCACGAAAATACATTGATGGTCGCACTGTTGATATGGGCATCCCGGAACATCCGCATATCCTCCTGCCAAACCTCGCGCGGCCATTGGTTCGGGTTGTAGTCACCCCCGTATAGAATTCTGGAAAAAACTGGTTTCATGAAACATACCTCCTTTATGTTGTTGGCAGTGTCAATTTTGTGTGCTACTGCCATGTCGTTCCGACATGTTCCCTTTGGGGGATGCATGTCGTTCCATGGGGTTTCTGCGGGCTCCGCGCAGGTTACGGCAAAGCCGGGAAAATCAGAGATTTTCCCGGCTCGCGCCCGTCGCGGCGGAATGTGGAAAGCCGGGGTGCTGGAAACGAGGAACGTGTTTCCGCACCCCGGCTTTCCACATTCCTTGCTTTGCCTTCGCGCACATTTTACCATAACTGGACAAAATAGGGTGTCGTATGTTAAACTATAAAATATCATATTTCGAAACATCCGGGATATTCCCTGCCTTTTAAGGCATATCCGGAACGAAAGGAGGCATTTCATGACAATTTATTTCCGCAATACCCCGCTGCGCGAACCATTCACGTTTGAATCCGTCGGGAACCACTGGGACCAGGAGGAAGTCAAACGCCCGTCCGGCTACCCGCTCTACCACTATCTGCAGACCGAAACTGGCAGCGGGGAAATTATAATACAGGGAAAAACCTACCTGCTTGGCGAAGGGCAGGGGGTGTTGATCGCGCCCGGCATAAGGCATTCCTACCGCCGCAGGGAAAAGGAGTGGCTGACCTGTTTTGCTACCTTTGCCGGGGTGATGGAAAACGGCATTTCCATATTTACCGGAAAACGCAAGCTCATATTTGTTGAAAAAACAACCGGTGCCGTAATTGCCAGACAGCTGGATGCCGTGCTTGCAAAATTCGAAACACCGCCTGTCGATGCCAGGGAACTTTCCGTTGACTGTTACCGCCTTCTGATGAATTTTATGGATAATATCTATGCCGGGGATATGGCAGAAGAAGAAACCTACCGGAAATATGTCGCACCCGCCATACAAAAAATCGAAACAGAATTTGACGCAGACCTCACCGTGCAGGAGCTTGCCGCTTCCGTGTATATCACGCCACAATACCTCTCGCGCCTGTTCCTTCGCTTTTTCGGCTGCTCCACCATCGAATATTTGGTCAGCCACCGGATTAACACGGCCAAGCGCTACCTGTTGTCAAAACCGAAAATGGAGATCCAGGAAATCGCACGGCAGGTAGGGTTTGGCAGTGCCAGCCATTTTATTGCGATGTTTAAAAAGAAAACAGGGGTAACACCATTGGAATTCCGGGCGGGGAAACGATAACCTCTCTTTTTTGATACTCCGGCTTATCCGCCATTACAAAAAGAGAAAAGAATAGCATCCCTTATTTTTGGTTGCCTGTTCCCTATTGTGACATAATCATTCACTTTTCGGGATGAATATTCACTTAAATCCCTTGACAAAGATAAATTTGGGGGATATCATATCCATAACAATCCAGTGAGGTGGCAAACAATGAAATATACCGATGGTGATACCTTCGAATCCATGCGCTCCATGGAACAGAACCTCTCCTTTACCACGGCAGAAAAAGCATTCCGCCGCTATCAGGTAATATTTTCAGAGGACAAATACATCACACTTGGCTTACAAAACCTCCACGATGGTCTTTACACAAACCTCGCATGGCTTCTGTCGGACCAGTGCCGGCATACCATAAAAGTTGCCGTATTTTCAGATGAAGCCAAAACAATATTCAAGGATAGCAAGGAATTTTCCGGCTTCCTTTTCCAACAGCTAAACGATACCCATTCCTATTTAACCCTATGCAACCGCACCGCTTTTACCTTCCACGGCTTAGAGCGCATCGAAACGCAGGACTATCCGGAAGAAGCCCTCCGGGAAGCCTTGTTAAATGCAATGGTACACCGTGATTACAGCTTTAGCGGCACTATCATCATCAATGTTATTGACACGGGCATTGAATTTATTTCCATCGGCGGCCTCCTGCCCGGCCTTTCCCTGCCAGATATCCACAGCGGGATCTCGCAGCCGCGCAACCGCAACCTTGCTGAAATTTTCCACCGCCTTAAGCTGATTGAATCTTACGGCACGGGCATCCGCAGGATATACTACCTTTACCGTACATGTAGCACACAGCCGGAAATCGAGCTCACGCCAAACACCTTCAAATTAACCTTGCCCAACATGAATTACCATGCCGTGCCAAACGAAACGGACATCAGAAAAACGGACGTTTCCAACTTTACCCCACAAATAAAAACAGTGCTTGGAATACGGCGAAATCAGCGAAGACGAACTGCAGGAGCTTTTGTGCGAGGCAGGCCTGCTCACCTCCACAGGGCGCGGAAACAACAAACGGTACCGGCGAAAATAAAAGAAAGGGGAATTTTCATCCCCTTCCCACAATTCCTTTCATCCCCTCCCATTCTGCATCCGGATCTGCTCCTTTAAAATCAACGGATAACAAACCAGCGCATCCCCATCCATATCTTCCTGCCACAGATCCACCGCCGTGATCTGCCGGTTTCCATATGTTGTATAATAGTAGATTCCCCGCGCCGTGTTGCAGCATGAAGTGTAGATCGTCCTCTCATACGCGCCATTTTCCAGCTCACAACAGCCGTTCTGCTGCTCCACCGCGCCAAGGATGTGGAAAAACTGCCCCACGCTCCCTTCTTCCGAATCATCCGATACGGAATTCATTTTCACAAACGCAGCCCGCACAAAGCGCGACTGGGAAGAAAGGTCCCCCGGCAGCCCGATTGCCCCCATCCCCCTGCTGTAAACAGAAAGCGGCAGGCCTTTTGCGAAATTGTTCTGCGGCGTTTTTGCGGATAGCTGCATATAATTATTCAGATGGAACATTTGTTCCGGGAAGGTCGGGTTGTTTGTCATCACCCCCACCGGATTGTCATGGACATAAAGCCCATTTACCGTCGCCTCAAGCGTCACCGCCCCGTCCTTGTCCGCGATCATCCAGTGGAGGGTTGCGACCGGGAGCTTGTCGTGAAACGGGGTATCCACAAGGTTCATCCGCGCAATCTTTTCCCGGCATTCCGCCACCGTGGCACAGTCACAAAGCAGCCATTGGATCAGTTCAAAAACCGCGATATTTTCCCTGCCGGATACCACGGGGGCATAGTGCGCATACCCGGCAAAATTCAACCCTGCCATGCCAAGCCCTTTTTCGTTGACCGCATCATAATAAAGCGGGTAACCCTGCTCGACATGCGCCATGCCGATCATCGCATAATGGCTGCCCACCGTGCCCATATACCGGAATGGGAACGGGTAATTGCGGGGCGTGGCCACCACCTGCTCGCCATAGGAACAGTCGTAGTCAAATGTCCTGCCGAAATAAAAATCTTTTGTTTTATAGGTTGCTGCCGTACACATAAAACATCCCTCCATTTCTTTGCAAAAGCATACTTTCCTTTCGGAAGCATACTTTCTTTCTGAAAGCATACAAAAAGTATACCCCGAAACCGGAGAAAAAACAATAACCTTTGCATGCCAAAGCATCGGATGTCCCCCCTTTGTAATTTTTCCGGCATCCATCGCACGAAGCCGTAGATGCCGCAGAGCGGCCGTACCCGGCGCAGTTGGCGATCATGGATCGCCAACCATATACATCCCCTATGCAGATATCTTCTGCGCCACTAAAATATCCATGCAATGCTTGTGTGGGATCCCCCCGCTGTTACAGTCAAAAATCTCCTCCCCGGCGCGCAAAAACATCCAGTCATGGTAATACATAAAAAGTTCCCCTGACTTCCACAGCTGCCGGTCTTTGCGCTCCCCGTCATCCGCGCGGCGGATAAACGGTTTTTCGACAAACGCATTGAGTGCGTGTAAACCGTCCGGCGCAGTATGTTCCTTTAAATTGTCAAACAGCTCCTGCCGCACGGCGGGAGAGACAAAATGCAGCACGCCGCTTGAATAGATAATGTCAAATTCCCCGTCTGTACGGTAATCCGCCGCGTCCGCCCGGAAAAAATCCACATGCACGCCGACTTTTTCGGCGAGCGCCTTTGCTTTTAAAAGTCCCGTCTCCGCGACATCAAACGCGGAGACCTGATATCCGTTGCGCGCGAGGAAAACCGCGTCCTTGCCCTCCCCGCAGCCAATGTCAAGCACACGCCACGGCTTTATGGGCGGCTTCTTCTGCAATACCTCATAACAAAGGCGGTTCGGGACAAGCCCCCAATAATATCCCTCCCCCTGATAGCGCGCCTCGTAAATACTCACCGCCGCCGCAGAATAGGAAAGCAGCGCATCCGTCGTCGTGCCGAGGATGCCCGCAATTTGTGGGAGCATTTCGATGTCCGGGTTTGCCGTTCCGTTTTCCCATTTGGAAACTGCCTGAAAAGAAATATGCAGCCTCTCCGCCAACGCCTGCTGCGTCAGGCCGAGCGCTTTCCGTTTTGCCGCGATGATACTGCCGATCTTACTGCTGTCCATGTTATCTACCTCCATGTGTTTGAAATAAAGTGACCACGATCCCTACAAAAACAAAGATCCCTCCCGTTTATCCATAAGATTTCTTTGCTATCCGGAAGTATAACATAGCTTTGTCCCAGAGGAAATAACGGCAACGTAGAATGCCGGACAAGGTTTCAACCAATGGTTGATTCTGCCGCCCTATATATAATACTGAGCCTGCGCCTCCCACAACCTAAAATACTCCCCGCCCTCCTGCCTTAACAATTCCCCATGTCTTCCAAGCTGCACCAGCTTCCCCGCAAAAAATACCGCCACCCGGTCACAGCTTTTGCAGGAGGACAGCCGATGGCTGACCAGAACCAACGTTTTCCCCTCCGATATCACACCAAAATTCTCATAAATCTCCGCCTCGGCAAACGGGTCAAGCGCCGCCGTCGGCTCATCCAGGACCATAATATCCGCCCCCTTATAAACCGCGCGGGCAATCGCCAGCTTCTGCGCCTCGCCCCCGGACAAATCGCACCCGTCCTCACAAAAATAATGGAACAAAGGCTGTGCCATACCCTGCGGCAAATCCCCCACCTTTTCCCAAAGCCCCGCTTTCCTTAACGCATCCTCCACTTGCGCTTTATCATATTCCTCCGATGCCGCAACATTCTCCGCGACCGAAAACGCAAACAATGAAAAATCTTGGAAGACCGCCGCCAACCGCCTTTGGTATTCCTCCCACGGATAGTTCCAGATATCCACCCCGTCAAGCAAAATCCTCCCCTCGGTCGGGCGGTACAGGCGGCAGAGCAATTTCACAAAAGTAGTTTTCCCCGAACCATTCTCCCCAACAAGCGCCAGCTTCTCCCCCTTTCCCACCTTCAGGCAAATATCGCAAAGCGCCCATTCCCTGCTGCCCGGGTAGCGGAAACTGACATGTTCAAAACAGATACCAAAAACACGGTCATTTCGTTCCGCCAAAAGACCCAAAGGGGCTTTCCCACAAAAACGAGAGCCTTCCATCTCCTCCGGCAAATCCATAAACCGGAAAAAATTTACCAGATGCTCATTATTATTCCGCAGATCCGTCAAAATCTGTGCAAGTTCGGAAAATGCCGAAATCAGCATGTTGACCGCCGCATACGCCGCAACCACCTCCCCCGCGCCAATCCTTTTGGAAAGCGCCATCCAGCCAACCAACGCATACATAAGGACACCACAAAGACAAGTGCAGAGCAGACGCACACCGTCATAGCGGTCCACCGCCCGGATTTCGCGCCGTTTCCCCTGTGCAAAATGCCGGTAACATTTCTCCCTGCTTTCCCGAAGAATAATCCCCTCCTGTGGAAAAATCCTCGCATCCATCGCGGCATCCTCATCCGGCAGGTAATTCATCGTATAAAATTCTCCGTACCGGTTATACTCCGCCCCTTTTTCAAATACCTCAAAACTCACGTCAAAACGCTTCCCTGCCATTTTGCAGGAAAGAAAAACACAGCTCCCTACCAAAAGACCCGCGCCGAAAAACAGCAGGACATCCGCGCCTTCCCGCACCACCTGATCCGGCGCTGCAAAAACCGCCCGGAAAAAACCTGCCCCAAGCAAGGCCGCCGCCAACGCCCGGCACAGATTCGTAACCACAACCTCCATGTCCCAATAAAGGCTTGCCATCCCTGCGCCGGACACGCTGATGCTCCCGGAAACCTGCTCACGCAGCCGCCCCGTCTCCGGCATTTCTAACACCTCATACGGCAGGCGGTACGTCTTTTGTGTCAGGCAGATTTCATGCGCCGGAAACAAACAGCTGTAACCGACTGCCACTTTCGCATCCACCCAGTATTTCAGCGCGGAAAGCAAAAATGTTCCCCCGACTGCAAACAGGCAGAGCCAAACCAGCCGCCCTTCCCGCCGCCCCTGCGCCAGCTCATCCAAAATCCACGCCGACGCGAAAACAGTAAGCAACGAGATGCATGACCCCAAAATACTCTTCCACACCACAAACCGCATCTGCCCCGGAAGGATCTTCCCAAATTCTTTAATCCCGCGCCGCACCAGGGTGGTATCCTCCCAAAAAGTCCTGCCGTTTTTCCGAGTCCTACGCCGTTTTGCTTTTGCATCCACTGGTCTTCCCTCCATTTTCCCCTCTCCTTTTTCCAATTTTTTCCTGATATCTTCCCTAAATTTTTCTTTTTCCCTCATGCCCCCGCACCATCCTTCCGATTTTCCTCTTCCCGGTAATACTGGCTCTGCACTTCAAACATTTCCGCATACTGTCCACCAAGCGCAAGCAGCTCCTCATGCGTTCCGCTCTCTTCGACCCGCCCACCAGAAAACAGCAAAATCCGGTCACAAAACCTCGTGGAGGCAAGCCGGTGTGAAATAAAAACGGAAGTTTTCCCCTCTGTCATCCGCCGGTAATCCTGATAAATCCCATGCTCCGCCACCGGGTCAAGCGCCGCCGTCGGCTCATCCAAAACCAGTACCGGGGCATCCTTGTACAATGCCCTTGCAAGCAATAATTTCTGTGCCTGCCCGCCGGAAAGTTCCGCTGCATCCGGTGCGACCCTTTTGACCAGACAGGTATCCGCACCGTCCGGCAGTGCCATTACCTTATCCAAAAGCCCTGCCCGCCGGATGCATTCCCACATGGCTATATCGCTTTTCACATCCCGCTCCCCCGCCCTTTTTTGCTTCACATTCAACATAACATTTTCCGCTATGCTGACCGGAAGGAACCCTGATTTTTGGAAAACCGCCGAAAACAACCCAAAGTAATCCTCCCGGCAAAAGGATCTGCTATCCACACCATTTACCAAAATCCTGCCCCTGCAAGGTGTTAACAACCCACAGAGGAGCTTGACAAAAGTGGATTTCCCCGCGCCGTTCACGCCCACAACGGC